>DAOVTR010000310.1 GCA_030633015.1 Bdellovibrionales bacterium | reverse complement strand
TAACATATATGGAGCTTTGCCTGTGGGAAGACAGCAAGTACGTTGTCGATAAGTTCTATAAACGTTTTCAACCAACTTCAACTTTTCTTAAAAAACTTCTTAGGAAAAACCGGAAAAACTATAAGTTTTATTATAGGCAAGCGATAGAAAGGCAAAAAGGAAAAGTCAATGGTGGAGAAGTTTATAATAAAATATTAAAATCAATTTTAAAAGATCCAGTATACATAGAACTATATTCAGCATTTATTCACGGAGATCATGAAATGAACTTTGTAGCATCTGCACCAAGTGGAAGTTTAAAAAAGGTATTAGGATATGGACTTAAGGAGTCTCTAAAACTACAGCGTGATTTAATTGGGTTTTATGTTAGGAGAATGATCAAAAAATATAATGCTCAGATTGAAAAATCGTTGGTTGATGTTAGTTATATTTCCCTTGAGGTTCTTTCAAGAAAAAAACAACAAGTTTACGGAACTAAAGAATATAGAGATAGAGAGAGGGGAGATTTTTTGTACTTAAAACAAAATGAAAGACAATATTTTTGGGATTTTGTAGGAGAATTTTGGGCCGATGAGCTCGGTGATTATGTCTTTGCCTTAAAAACAGAGTGTAAAAGATGAAAAACTATTTTGCCATTTTATTAATATTATCAATATCAATTCTTAATATTAGTAGAGTTTTTGCCAATGTAGAATCCCGCAGAGTCGAGCTTATTAATATTATTGATCAAGAACTTAGTGAAGTTACAAGGTTAAATGCGCAGACAAAAGGAAAGCGGCCAGTACTTTTACTTAGAATGGCAGAGCTATTGCTAGAAAAGGCAAGACTAATTAAAGAAGTTGAAGCCGATAAGTTTATTGGTTTGTCACGCAAGGCAAGAAACAAAAAGGGAATGAAAAATGCGTTTAAAAAATCAACTAAATATTTTAATCAAGCGAAGAAAACATGTGGTTTTATTTTAAAACACTATCCCTCATATAGAAATAAAGCAGATGTTTTTTATATTTTAGCTTACCATGCGAAAGAATTTTATGATGAAAAAAATGCAGAAAAGTATTTTAAGTCTGCAATAAGATATTCAAAAAATGGAAGTTCAATTAATAAAAAAGCAACGATTGCCCTTGCAGAAATACATTATAACAATAAGAGATACTCACGGGCAATTCCTCTCTACGAGAAATCTCTTAGAGGAAAAAAAGACAAGTGGTGGACAAAAGATAGCTATAATTTAGCATGGTGCTATTTTAGAGTAGATAAACATTCAAAAGCGATAAGTTTGTTTGAAGAAATATATAAAAGAAGTGGTGATAAAACATTTATAAATATGAAAAGGCAATTAGATAAAAATCTGCCTTATATATATGCTGAAGCAGGAAGACATAATGATGCAATTGCTTTTTTTAATAAATCAGGAGGAGACCTTGCTCCTAAATTAATTAAGATAGTTAAAAACTTATTAGATAAAGGTTCAAATAAAGAAGCAGAAAAAATTTTTAGTAGGTTAGATGGTCTAAAGTTAACGACGGAACAGGTTACAGCTATTGGTTTTTTAAAACTAACTCTGTATGACAGAATTGGAAATAACACAAGACACTTACAGGTAATAAAATCACTTGTTGATTTATATAAGAACAAGCAACTTGAAAAGTCTTATTTTGAGTTGCTAAAAAATCAAATTGAAAAGCATGCCGCACTATTCCAACGAAGCGCTGTTGCAAAAGGTAAAATTAATTCACACAAGAAGGCTAAGGCCAAGTTTGCAGTAAGTTATTTTGAATTGATGGCAGAGCTTAATCCCGCGCTCGATTATAAATATTGGTTTAGTTGTGCTGAAACTCTATATTCTGTTAAGCAATTTAACGAAGCAATTATATTTTATGGAAAATCCATAAAAGCAGCAGCACTACGTAAAAATAGAAAAATTCAAGCCTTAGCCTCAAATGGTCTGCTTGCAACTCTTGGCCAAAAAGGTGTGTCAAAGGCAAATAAAGATAAATATACAATCAGTGCATATAAAAAATTCCTAAGTAGCAATCCCAAATCAAAAAAATCTCATAAGATTTATCAACGGTTGTTTTCTAGTTATATTGTTAGCAACAACATTGCTGAAGCTGAAATGATTTTACTTGCTTTTCAACAACATTTTCCTAAGGATTTCTCAATTCAAGAGGCGATGCTTGCAAAAGTGATGGATCATTATAAAAACAGCAAAAACAGTAAAGGGATTCAAAAATGGGTCAAAAATATTAATAATGGTAAAATTAAAGTTAGCTCTAAGTATGCTCATAACTTGCAGCTTTATCTTATTAATCAACAGTTTGAAGAAGTTGAAAATGCGACCAATAAAGGTGACAAGAAAAAGGCACTTAAACTTTATATGACAATTTTCAAAGAGAAAAAAAGCACTCCAACGGCAAAGAAAAATGCAGCATACAATATTGCAGTATTATTTCATGAGCTTGGAAATTCTCAATATATGTATAAATGGGCAAAGCTCGCGCTTAGTCTTATGTCGAATAAAGATATTAAAAAATTTGAAGGATCGTTTCTTTCATTTGCATCTGACCTTTTTAATAAAAGGAGGCTTGCTGAGTCTGCTTTGTTGTATAATGTAACTTATAATAAGTTGTGCAATCAAAAATCAAAAAATAAAAAAACATTTTTTAAAAATGCCAATATTATTTACCTTTTAAACAAGTCTATTAACAAATCAGATAATTTAATTTCTTCGGCAACGAGGTGTAAGATACCACGTTCATATATTTATGAGGCAAATCTAGATAATTTAAAAGTACTAAGGGAAACTTCTAGTTGGCGAAAATTCCAGATTAAATTAAGTCAGCTTTCTAAAAACCGCAAATATCATGGAGCATTGATTTATCCTTCATATCATTATTATCAATATTATAAAAAAATAAATAATTTTAAAAAAACAAGACAAATTAAAAAAAGTATTGAAAAATTTTATTTGAGTGCATTGAAAAACAATCAAGAAATCCCCTTAGAAGGGTTAGATGTTGTCGCAAATTTTAGATTAAATGATTTAAACAAGAAAATTAAAAAATTTAGTTCATATAAATTACGATACCCAGAAAAAAAGTTTAATAAGATTTTAGAATATAAATTTACACAGTTAGATGCGATTACTTCAAGTGCGTTAAAAATTTT
>DAOVTR010000257.1 GCA_030633015.1 Bdellovibrionales bacterium | reverse complement strand
GATTTTATTCCAGATGTTTTTTATGGAAGATTAATAGTTGATAGTGAAGAAGATGTAAAAAATCAGATTTCAAAAATAATTGCTTATGAAGCAGATATGATAGAAAATCGAACAGGTTGGTCTAGACATATCGGAATGGCATCAAGTGAGGGGTATAATCCTTCTGATGAACAGTATTTAGAGCAAATGACATCTCCTTTTATTGAGGGGTATGGGATTGAAAGTTCAATATTTTTACAGAAAAATAGTAATTCTACTCCAGAAAATGTAAATAAAGTTTTATCAAGTGGAGCTGCTTGGCTAAATTATATTGGTCATGGATCTGGTAGTTCGTGGGCATCAATGAGTAGAACATATAGGTCATCTCATATTAAAGAGCTTTCTTCAGAAGCTGTAAAACCAGTAATTATAGATGTTGCTTGTCAAAATGGATCTCTTCTATATGGGCGTGGAAAATTGGGCGAGAGATTTATGAATGCTACAACTCCTGATGGTAAGCCAATTGGAGCAGTCGCATATTACGGAGGTTCTGTAAATATTTCATGGCATCCACCTGCAATTATGGCCGTTGGTATAAATAAATTAAAACAAGAAAATGAGATTTTTGCTCTCGGAAAGTCTCTTCTTGCAGGACAGCTTTACTTGTTACAAAATTATTCAAGTCTATCTTCAGTAAAAGATAATTTTCGTTGGTATCATCTTTTTGGTGATCCATCTTTACGAATTCATTTAGGTAATTAATTTAATACTTTAAAATCCAAGATTTAATTAATTTATCTTGCAATTTTTGGGTCTGGTTATACCAGGCCCTTGCATTTTGTTTTAATAAAAATGCTTCTTTAGACTCTGGATTTTTATCAATAAATGCTCTTTTTTCAGTATCGTTGATTAAAATGGAAAAAAACAGGGTATCACCACTGTTAGAAAAGATGCTTCCTGATATGGTGTTAACGTAATCGATTGAACCCGTTTTGGCTATTACTCTAAAGGAGCTAGCTGGGTCATTGAGTCGTTTTTTTATCCAACCAATGTTACTTATTATGGGAAATAAAGATAAAAAATGGTTTCCTTCGTAATTTTTTTTATAAAATAATTTTAAAATTTTTATAAAAGCATTTGGAGAAATTTTATTGTCTGACGTTAGTCCAGAGCAATTTTCTAACTTAATACCAGATATATTGTATTTATTTTTGAACCAATTTTGGACAATCTTTGCTGTTGCTTGTTGACTGTTTATTGTGTTGGTTAATACATTAGAGGATTTTTGAGCAATAGTTTCTGCAAGTAAGTTATTGCTATATAAAAGCATACTTCTGACTAAGGAGTGTAGAGGCTTACTGGATTGGCCATATAAAAGTGTCGCATTGTAGGGAATTTTTTTTGGCGTTGGATTTTTAATTTCTATATTTAAATAAGAACAAAAAAGCTTAAAAAAATGAGCTGTAAACAGTGATGGTCTTCTAATTGGTAGCTCTTCAACTAGTTTGTATTTTTTATTTTTTGAAAAACTCCATACTTCGCTATTTTTTGAATTAGTAAATTTAAAAGAGGTATTTATATTAAATGGTCCCTTGGAAGGGAAAATATGAATATGATCTAGATTTGGAATTATTTTTTTTGTGTTCCAAATTTTGAAACGGTTGAATTCTGTTGAGAGGGCCGAAATTGATGGGTTATCAGGTTTATCAATTTCTCCATGAGGGCTAATAAATTTTGTATAGGCCATTGAAGTATCATCATAATAAAAATTTCCAGTTATTTTATTAATACCTTTTGATTTTAAACTTAATACTAAGTTTAAAAGTTCATTTGCCTCGAGAAATGGATCTCCAGTCCCCTCTAAATAAAGATTACCGATCAGTTCATTGTTTACAACTTTTCCATCAGTTAATAAATTTGTGTGAAATATATAGTTTGCTCCGAGATTTTCAAGAGCAAAGCCGGCAGTTAGAATTTTTGTTGTTGAAGCAGGTATAAAAGATTTATTTAAATTATGGGATATTATTAATTTATTTTGATTTTGGCTCCAAAGTGCAAGTCCCCAGTTGTCTTCTTTTAGGCTTGATTTCATAATTGGGGAAATTTCTGATGGTAATTTTGCCAAAACGGTAGGAAACAATAAAAACAATTGCGAAATTGTAAAACAAAAATATATAATATTACGCATATAATGATGTTTTAATATTTTTGGCAAGTTGTCAAAGCAATAGAATATATTTGAGGGATTTTGGATATAAAAAATATAATTGTTGTTTCTACTGATCAAACTTTACTTCGTAATTTGGAAAGTAGACTCGATAGAGTTCCCGAAATTAAAGGTACTTATATTTCTTATCCTCCTGAAGCAAGAAAGATCCTACAAAGCCAAGGGTTCGATTGTTTGATTATTGAAGACTCTGTTACTAAAAAAGACATAGAACAAATCTTTGAAGATATTGAAAGATCTAATATTCATAAAAATGCACCAATGATTTTTAAAACTAAAGATTTTAGTGTTTTTAGAGATATTTTAAATAAACATCCTAATTTTAATATTAGAATTATTGATATTCCAGTTCAAATCGAGGATTTAGCTGCAAGTATTCAGGATTTAGTTTTTCCTAAATCAACGCGAGATAATCAAGGAGATTTTGCAAATAATAAATATCCTGTTGATTTAGATTTTTTAAGAATATTTATTGAAGCAAGTCATAAAAGTATAGGCGATATGACAGGTGTGAAAGATATTACTTTTTTAAAACCATTTATTTTGGGGCAGCTCAAAGAAAAAATTGATATTGGAATAATGGGACGAGTTTTAATCAGGTCAAATTTATTTACAGGAGCTTTCTATCTTGCTTTTCCAGAAAAAACTTATTTGTCAATGTGTGCAACAATTCTTGGAGAGAGTGATGAGAAAATTAATGCTGATAATGCAGACTTTGCAGGAGAGTTAGTTAATATTGTATATGGACAAGCTAAAAAGAGATTAAATGATAATGGTTACGCACTTAATATGGCCATTCCAGAAATACTACTTGGTAATCATCGCATTTTAGATAAACATTTAGTTATTGTTACTCCTTTTAAATCTCCTTTTGGAGATTTTTATGTAAAAATTGTTCCCAACATGGTTTTTTAGAGATGAAGTTTCTTTACATAGCACCAGAGTTTCCAGTTAATTTTCAACAATTTATTTTTAAGATGAAAGATAATGGTATTGAGGTTGTTGCTATTGGTCAATGTGATTTTTTTGAATTAGATCAAGAGGTTCGAAATGCAATTTCATGGTATGAAAGAGCAAATTTGGAAGATTTTAGTGATGTTGATAGGGCACTTTCTATAATGGGTGATTTTGATTATGTAGAATCTCATGATGAACACTGGCTGAGATTAGAAGCATATATTAATACAAAGTATAATAAATTAGGAATTAGGCAGGACTTTATTGATAATTGGAAAAAGAAATCTTTAATGAAAAAAGTCTTTAGGAGTGCAGGTTTACCAGTTGCTCAAGGTCAGCTAGTTCATAGTATTACTGAACTTAAGAGTTTGATTAATGAATTTAATTTTCCAATTATTGTTAAGCCAGATGAAGGAGTCGGGGCATCGAAGGCCTTTAAGATTTATAATCTTGATCAGGTCGATTTGATTAGCCAGTATATTTTACATGAGCCATTTTTAATGGAAGAATTTATTGATGCTGCAGTTATTACTTAT
>DAOVTR010000345.1 GCA_030633015.1 Bdellovibrionales bacterium | reverse complement strand
TTCACTCATAAATAAACCTTTTCACTATATATTGCCTTTTCCATTATATAGTGATGTAACCAGTTAATGACAAGCCCTTATAACAAATATGCTGAATTTATAAGAAAAACTTATAAAGAACGTGTTCAAAAGATTACAGTTCATGGTGGATTTACCTGCCCGAATCGGGACGGAACCAAAGGCACTGGCGGATGTACATACTGCAATAATGAAGCGTTTACTCCCCCAAAAGAACTAATTAAACTTCCAATTCTTGAACAAGTTCAACATGGTATTAGAGTTAATGCCAAAAGATATAAAGCAAAAAAATTTTTTGTTTATTTCCAAGCATATACAAACACATATGACGATCTAACTTCTCTAAAAACAAAATACGAACAAGCACTAGGCCATCCTCAAGTTATTGGGCTATCCATTGGAACAAGACCTGATTGCGTAAGCTTGGAACTACTCGACTACCTAGAAGAACTAAACCAAAAATATGAGATAACTCTTGAGTATGGAATTGAAAGTATTTTTGACGATACCTTAACAAAAATTAATCGTTGCCATACTTTTAAAGATACCCTACTTGCGATTGAGCAAACCAAAAAAAGAAAGATACCTATTTGTGGACATTTAATTCTTGGATTTCCATGGGAAAACAAGAAAATGACTATTGATACAGCAAAAAAAATTTCTGAGCTAAAATTAGATTTTTTGAAATTGCATCAACTACATGTCCTCAAAAACACTCAGCTTGAAAAAGAGTTTCTCAGCCAACCATTTAATATTTTGACTGAAGAAGAATATACCGACCTAGCTATTAACTTCCTAAGACACACCGCAAGAAGTACTGTTATTCAGCGACTTTTTGCAGAATCACCTTCCTATCTTTTGGCCCAAAAAAGTAGTGAAACTCCCATGTCTGTTTTGTTGTATAATTTAGAGCAAAAGATGTTAAAAGCAGATGTTGTGCAGGGAGATTTATTATCAGATTAAATTTTGCTCAGTTCTTTTTTAATAAACTCAATAATCATATCCAGTGAATTTTCACTCATTTTTTTTTCATTGCTTTTAATATCCACTTGTTCTAATTCCTTGATCAACTCTTGAAGTGAAGCCATTTTCAAATCATCTTCTGTAACCACTAATGAGCCTAGTTTCTCTTTTGCCTCCATAGCATTATAAAATTGCTCATTTTTCTGAGCAATTTTGAGTGGAATAAATATAGATTTTTTACCCATTGCCGTTAACTCACAAACAGTACCTGCCCCTGACCTAGATATTACAACATCAGCATATTTAAACAGTTCAATAATATTTTCAATAAAAGATAATGCCATATAATTTTCATCATTATATTTAAGATAATCAACTAGAGATTTAGCGCCTACTTGGTGAATAATATAATATTGATCTTTAAGCCAGGCAAGATTTTCAATAACAAGTTCGTTTAATAAATTTGACCCATTTCCACCTGCAGTCACTAAAAGAATGGGCCTTTCTATCTCATGGATTGCTGTTGAAGAAACTGTTAGACTTATTTTTTTTGGTAAAAAACACTCGTCTCTAACAGGATAGCCAGAATAAATAACTTTTTCTTCAGGCAAAAACTTTCTAGACCCTTCAAAACTTATTAATATTTTATTTGCAAGTTTTGACCCTATTTTATTTGCTAAGCCAAGACGACTTGTCTGTTCATGAATATAAATTTTATTTCTTGTTATAAATGCAGCAACTACAACCGGTACCGAAACAAAACCTCCGGTAGAGAAAATTATTTTTTTTTGATTTGAAGTTTTTATAAACAAATATAAACACTCCAAAATACCATACACAACATTTATCAAATCAATAACGTTTTTAAAAGAAAAGTATCTACGTAATTTACCAACTCTTATTCCTATATATTTTACACCTTTAATTCTAGAAACTAATTTTTTTTCAATTCCATTTTTGCTACCGACATATATAATTGAGCAATTCAGACCGATATTAAGTTTATTAATAATAGTTATTGCCGGCATAACGTGTCCTCCACTTCCGCCTCCACAAAACATTATCATTATTTTTTTCACAACACCCTTTTTTATAACATAGAAACCATGTCAACTTTAAAACAGTAAAACTTTCCTCATATTATCACATTAGACTAAGATTCAAACAACACATATAATAGTTAATTATCATTGATTTTATTTATTAATTATTAAAGAGGATACTCCATCTTATGAAAAAGAAAACTGAAACAAGTAATAGTGGAAAATCTAAAATACGAAAAAAATCAACTTCTGACGAGTCGACATCTGCTGACCAACAATTATTTTTAACTTTTACAAGTTCTGGAGAACATTATGGTTTTGAAATAGAGGCTGTCACAGAAATTGTTAGACTTTCAATAATTACACCGCTACCTGAAGTTTATAGATATATTAAAGGTGTAATAAACCTAAGAGGAAAAATACTACCTGTTGTCGATTTCAGAACTAGACTTGGTATGGATATTATCAAATATAATGATAGAACCTGTATTATTGTTATACAAAATGGAAATGTAAGTGTTGGTGTTATAGTAGATACTGTTTCCGAAGTAATTACAATTGAGCATGATCGCATCGAAAAAAAGCCAAGCATTAATTCAAACATGGCAACACGTTTTGTTAAGGGAATTGCAAGAGTTAATGAACTTGTACATACTCTAATTGATACTAAAAAGTTTTTATATGATCTAAACGAACAAGAAATTGTTGGTCGGGGCAAACACATGCTTGATGATTATGAGGAACTTATACAGTTTAAAACTGATGAAGATGACGAAGATGATGAAGAAGCAGAAGCAGCATTAAATGATGTTTTAGCAAAAAAAAGAAAAAGAAGGGAAGAAATTGTTCT
>DAOVTR010000305.1 GCA_030633015.1 Bdellovibrionales bacterium | reverse complement strand
GATGGGATATAAAAGAGTATTGCTTAAAATGTCAGGAGAAGCTCTTGCGGGCAATGAAGCTTCTGGAATTTGTTCTGAAACAATCGAAATTTTTTCACAGCAAATTAAAGAAATTAATGCAAAAGGTATTGAGGTCGGAATTGTTATTGGTGGTGGGAATATACATCGCGGCATAGCCGGTGCATCTAAAGGTATGAATCGAACGACTTCTGACCATATGGGAATGTTGGCTACAGTTATTAATTCTCTTGCTCTACAAGATAGCTTAGAGAGAAATGGGGTTAATACGAGAGTAATGTCGGCAGTGTCAATGAGACAGATGGTAGAGCCATACATTAGAAGAAAAGCAATGAGGCATTTGGAAAAAAATAGGGTTATCATTTTTGCAGGAGGCACAGGAAATCCATTTTTCTCAACTGATACTGCAGCAGCATTGCGGGCCAATGAAATTGATGCAGATGTTATTTTAAAAGCGACCAAAGTCAACGGTGTTTATGATAAAGATCCAATGAGTAATAGCGATGCTGTTATGTTTGGTCAATTAACCTATATGGATGTGTTAAATAAAAATATAAAGGTTATGGATTCTACTGCGATCAGTCTTTGTATGGATAATAAACTTGATATTATAGTTTTTAATATTTTTAAAAAAGGTAATATGATGAGAGTTATAAATGGAGAAAAAATAGGCACAATTGTGTCGACTAAATAGGAGCTAAATCATGATTGAAGAGATTAAATTAGCTTTAGAAGAAGCAATGACCAAAGGGATCGAATCACTAAAACATCAGCTTACAAAAGTTAGAACAGGAAGAGCATCTGCCAATGTTTTAGATGGAGTAACGGTTGATTATTATGGCGTTCCGTCTCCAGTTCAACAGGTTGGACAGGTTTCAACTCCAGAAGCTCGACTGCTTCAAATTCAACCTTTTGATAAAAATATGATTGCTGCCATTGAGAAATCAATTTTAGGTGCGAATTTAGGTATTACACCATCAAATGATGGAAATTTAATTCGAATTCCTTTTCCTCCTTTAACAGAAGATCGAAGAAAAGATGAAGTTAAAAAGATTAAAAAATTTAGTGAAGATGCAAAAATTGCAATCAGAAATGCCAGAAGAGATCAAAATGAGGTGGTTAAACAAGCAGAAAAAAATAAGAATATCTCTGAAGATGATCTGAAAAAATTTCAAGATGAAATCCAAAAAGTAACTGACGATTATATCAAGCAGGTTGATGTAATTATTAAAAACAAAGAAGAAGAGTTAATGACATTATAAGTATGAATTTACCAATAAATACCAAAACATTAAATCATATTGCAATTATAATGGATGGAAATGGACGTTGGGCAAATCTACGTTCTCATTCTAGAATTTTTGGCCACGTTAGAGGAGCATCTAATATTTCTGATATCGTTGAAGCCTCGATTGATTTAAATATTAAATCTCTCACATTATATGCTTTCTCAACTGAAAATTGGTCACGACCCTTAGATGAAATTAAAGTTTTATTTTCGCTATTACAAAAGTTTTTAAAAAGAGAAGAAAAAAAAATAATTAAACAGCAAATTAAATTTAAAGTAATAGGTGATTTAGATAAACTTCCTGATGACACGCAAAAGATGATCAGAAGATTAGAGGAGCTAACTAAAAACTTTAATAAAATAAATTTAACATTTGCTTTCAGCTATGGTGGGAGAGGTGAAATTGTTAATGCTGTAAATACTCATATTAAAAACAATCCAGGATTACCTGTCACTCAAGAAGATATTGCAAATAACTTGATGAATCCAGAGATTGGAGATGTAGACCTTTTAATACGCACTGGTGGAGAAAAAAGAATTTCTAATTTTCTCTTATGGCAGATGGCCTATAGTGAAATGTATTTTACCAAGAGTCATTGGCCTGATTTTTCAAAGGAAGAATTTAATCAAATTATCAATGACGTTTCGAAAAGAGAGAGAAGATTTGGTACTGTTAAGCGTTGTGCTAGTTTGTTTGAAAGTGATCTAAAATCTAAGAAAAATATTGAAATGCTTCATGAAGCAATAAGGTAGAAGTCGTTATGCTTTCTAATACGCAAACAAGATTAATTTCAGGGCTTGTATTGGTGGCGATTTTGTCGACAGTTTTGTTGTTGGGCAAAGAGGCATTTCAACTATTTATAATGCATATTGGATTTTTGGTTATAAATGAGATTAATAATAATTTTTTAAAAAACAACAAGCGTTCATTGCAACTGTTATTGGGTATTAGTTTGTTTGCGACAACTTATCTTTTAGTTATGTATTTTTCAAATATGTTATTTCTTCAAGTCGTTTTATATTTTGCTCTGATAATAAACTTAACCTTTTTAATCTTTTTATTTTATTCCTTTGATCAAAAAAAAACCATCGTTGGAGTTTTAAAAAATAAAATAATTTTGATTTCATTTGTTTATGGTCTTATTTTTAGCTCAATACATAATCTTTTTATTAGTGATTTATGGCTAAAATATTTTCTGTTTATTGTAGTGCTAAACTCCATGTCTGATATCGGCGCTTGGTTTGTTGGTCGTCGTTGGGGAAAAAATAAACTATGCCCAAGTATCAGTCCCAACAAAACGGTTGAGGGCGCCTTGGGTGGGATTGTTTTTTCAACTTTGATTTCCACCATTGCTTGGTCTGCTTTTTTTAAAAGTTTTTCATATATTAACATAGTACTTTTTATTGTTCTTATTGTTGTTTCTCAAACAGGGGACTTAGTGCAATCTAAGATTAAACGTGTATTTGATATAAAAGATAGTTCAAATTTAATTCCAGGACACGGTGGAGTCTACGATCGGATCGATAGTCTGCTATACACATTGCCATTTTTTTTATTTTTTTTAAATTATTTATTTAAGGTGCAGGGGAGTATTTAAATGATAAAGGGAATTTTAGTATTTATTTTATTTTTAGGGCCACTCGTTTTTATTCATGAGCTTGGACATTTTTTGTTGGCTCGGTTTTTCAAGGTTAGAGTTGAAGTTTTTTCATTAGGATTCGGTCCAAAAATTTTAAAATATAAGCATAAGTTTACTCAGTATGCTGTCTCTTTAATTCCTCTAGGAGGATATGTTAAAATGTTTGGTGATGATCCATCACAAGCTGATGAGATTAAAGAAGAAGACAGGCAAGATAGCTTTATTCATAAAGGAAAAAATGCACGGTTTTGGATTGTGCTTGGAGGT
>DAOVTR010000086.1 GCA_030633015.1 Bdellovibrionales bacterium | reverse complement strand
GCAGGGCAAGATGTAATTATTTTACTTGATTCAATAACAAGGCTTGCTCGTGCTTATAATACAGTTGTTCCACCATCAGGAAAAATTCTTTCTGGTGGAGTCGATTCAAATGCCTTACACAAACCCAAGCGATTTTTTGGTGCAGCAAGAAATATAGAGCACGGAGGATCACTTACAATTATTGCCACATCACTAATTGATACTGGGTCAAGAATGGATGAGGTTATTTTTGAAGAGTTTAAAGGAACAGGTAATTCAGAAATTCAACTTGATAGAAAGTTACTTGAAAAGAGAATTTATCCTTGTCTTGATATTAATAAATCATCAACTAGAAAAGATGACCTTTTAATGCAGGCTGATGACTTACAAAGGATGACTCTTTTGAGACGAGTTCTTCATCCGATGAATACAATTGATTCAATGGAGTTTATGTTAACGAGAATAACAAAGACAAAAACTAATAATGATTTTCTTGAATCTATGAATGGTTAAACGTGAATAAACAACTAAAGAGTGTTTTTTATTCACCAATATTTTTAAATGAAATAGTCGAAAAAAAGTATTCATCTATTGGTGGTCAAGCTGTTATTGAAGGGGTGATGATGAGATCACCTAATGCATTTGTTGTTGCAGTAAGAAAACCAGATGGTCGAATTCGATTAAGACGTGATCAATGGTTTAGTTTAAATAAAAAAATTCAATTTCTTAAGAAGCCATTTATACGTGGAATTTTAATATTGATTGAGACCATGGCAAATGGGATTGTTTCTTTAAATTATTCCGCCAATATTGCAATGGATGAAGAGTTGCGAGAAAAGGCAGAAAAAAAAGGAATATCTAAAGAAGATTTTGAAAAAGAAAAGCAAAAAAAACAAAGTATAGGCTTGACGACTTTTTTAACAATATTATCTTCTTTTATTTTTGGTATTTTACTATTTGTACTTCTGCCTCATGGACTAACTTTTTTGCTTGAAAAAACAGTAGGGGCCCAGTGGGGGCTGCAAAGTTTTCAGTTCCATGCAGTTGATGGAATTATTAAAGCTTTAATTTTTATTTCATATATTTACGTTATAGGATTATTTCCAGATATAAGAAGAGTATTTCAATATCACGGTGCAGAACACAAGTCGATTTCAACGTTTGAGGCCAAGGATGAATTAACAGTTCAAAATGCAAAAAAGTATACGACTTTTCATCCTCGTTGTGGAACAACGTTTATTTTCTTTTTACTTTTTATTTCCATTGTTTTATTTTCGATTGTTTTTGCATTTATAAATGTTGCTCCAAATTTAAATCCGATTCTTCGCCACCTTGTCGCCGTTTTTTATAAAATTCTTTTAACATTTCCTATCGCAGGAATTTCTTATGAGCTTATAAAACTCTCAGGTAAATACTCTAATTCATGGTGGGGTAAAATTATGAGTTGGCCGGGATTAATGTTACAAAGGCTCACCACGAGAGAGCCTGATGACTCACAGTTAGAAGTAGCTCTTTCTTCAATAAGGACAGTTCTCTTCCTAGAAGAAACTTATGAACTTAAAAAAGCTAGTGGAAAAGTGATGACTTTAGATGAGATTGATATAGCGAAAGTTGAAGACATTGAAAACGGAAACTTAGAGCTTAAAGATTTTTTAGAATAATTTGGAGGCCATAGTTGTCTATTTTTGACCGATTAGAACAAGTTGTTGATCGATATGAACGTCTTACTGAAAAGTTAGCAGATCCTACTATTTACGATAGACAAGTAGAGTTTAAAAAAACAACAGAAGAGAGAGCAAATTTAGAAGAAGTTGTTTTAACTTATCAAGAATATAAGAAGTTCAAAAATGATCTCGATGAAGCTAAAGAAATAATTAAAACTGAAAAAGATGAAGATATGCGTGAGATGGCAAAAGATGAAATCTCAGAAAATGAACCTAAAATTTCTGAAATTGAAGAGCGTTTAAAAGTTTTACTTCTGCCTAAAGATTCATTAGATGATAAAAATGTGATGATTGAAATTCGTGCAGGCGCAGGAGGAGATGAGGCTTCTATCTTTGTGAGTGATATATTTCGGATGTATCAAAATTATATTAAAGATCAAGGATTTCGCTCTGAAGTCGTTTCTATAAGTAAAGGAGATGAAGGAGTAAAAGAGATTATTTTTAGTATTAGTGGAGATAAAGTTTATTCTAAATTTAAATATGAAGCTGGAGTCCATCGCGTACAGCGTGTTCCTAAAACAGAATCTCAAGGTAGAGTTCATACGTCAACAATAACAGTAGCGGTAATGCCTGAGGTTGATGATGTAGAATTTGAACTTGATATGAATGATGTTCGTGTTGATGTTTATAGATCAGGAGGTTGTGGAGGGCAGTCAGTTAATACAACAGACTCAGCTGTTAGAGTAACTCATCTTCCTACTAATACTGTTGTTGCAATTCAAGATGAAAAATCTCAAATTAAAAACAAAGATAAAGCATTAAAGATTTTAAGAAATAGAATTCACGATAAGATGGTTCAAGATCAACATGATGAAGAATCAGCAAAACGCCTCGGAATGGTAGGACGTGGAGATCGATCTGAAAGGATTAGAACCTACAATTTTCCTCAAGGAAGACTAAGTGACCATCGCATCGGATTAACTCTTTATTCTTTAGATAAAATTATTGAAGGATATTTAGCTCCGGTTGTCGATGCCTTAATTGCTCATAATCAAGCAATCCTGCTCAAGGGTCAGGAAGAGTAATGAAAAATAGTATTATTCTTTTAAATTCAATTCCTTTTTGGGATTATGTAGAATTATTTTTCAAAAAGAACAAAGTTAAACTTTTAGAAAATTATCCGGGACTTAATTTTGATTATTTAAAAAATATAATGTCATCATATTTAAATGTAAGTACAGAGGATATATTCATACCAAATGATCAAGAAAAAATAATAAACTTTTTTTCTGATTTAAATGAAGGGATACCGATTGCTTATATTGTGGGAAAAAGATTTTTTTATAAAAGTGAATTTTTAATAAACAAGTATGTATTAATTCCAAGAGTTGAAACAGAGTTACTAGTAGAGCTTGCCTGTAAAAAAATTGATCTGTTAACCAAAAATACAAATGAATTGAGCATTATTGACGTTGGAACAGGATCGGGAGCAATAATTTTATCAATTCTTCAAGAAATTGATCATAGCATTATGGCCATGGCAACAGATATAGCAAAAGAGGCACTAAATGTTGCAATGAAAAATTTTTTCCATTTGCGATATAGGATAAATCGGGACAGTTCACTTTGTTTTAGACAATGTGACAGATTGACTAAGATCGACCACGCTTTTAATTTGATTATATCCAATCCTCCATATATAAAAAAATTATCAGATAAAAAGACAGTACATAAATCAGTGAAGCTGTTTGAACCTGAAATTGCGCTCTTTTTAAATGATGATGAGTATGATGCTTGGTATGAAGAGTTTTTCGTACAATCTCAGTTAAGATTAGTTAAGGATGGATGGTTATTGCTAGAAGGACATGAAGAGCATTTAGATTCATTTAAAAATAAATTGTTAATAAATGGATTTTATAATATTAATATAATCAATGATTATTCAGGACGAAAAAGATTGATTGAGGCACAAAAGAAGTGAAAAAAAATGGATAAACTATTAATTGATGGCCCTTCAGCTTTGTCTGGAATGGTAAATATTTCTTGTTCAAAAAATGCTTATCTTCCAATAATGGCTGCCATTATCTTAAATCCTAACCCTGTGACTCTTTTTGATTTACCTGATCTTAGAGACGTAAGAACCATGAAAAAGCTCTTATCAGATCTAGGGGTCAAAATCAGTCAAAATGAGAATGAAACAATTTTCGATTCTTCGGATATTAAATCTCTAGAAGCAACTTATGAACTTGTTAAAACCATGAGGGCGTCTATTTTAGTTTTAGGGCCATTGCTGGCAAGATTTAATAAGGCCCTAGTCTCTTTGCCTGGAGGGTGTGCAATCGGTTCTAGACCTGTCGATATTCATTTGGATAGTTTTGCTAAGATGAATGCAAGCATTGGTGTGGAAGGAGGATATGCTGAGGTAGTGACCTTAGGGTTAAAAGGTAGTCAAATAGTTTTACCTTTTCCATCAGTAGGAGCAACTGAAAATATAATGATGTCAGCAGTTTTAGCAAAGGGAAAAACAGTCATAAAAAATGCTGCAATGGAGCCTGAAATCGTTGATTTAGCAAGTTTTCTAAGATCAATGGGAGCGATTATTAGTGGAGATGGAACAACTGCAATTGAAATTTCTGGCATAGACGTCTCTGAGCTAAAATCAACTAAATATAGGGCAATTCCTGATCGAATAGAAGCAGGTACGTATATAATGGCTGCCCTTGCCACCAATAGTGAAATTGTTATAAATAATTGTGAGCCTAAGCATTTAGAGATGGTGTTAGAGTTGTTAGAAAAAATGGGGGCAAATCTAAAAGTTGAAAATAAAACAATTAAAGTTATTCCGTCATTATTAAAAGGGGCAAACATTGAAACTTCTCCTTATCCCGGTTTTCCAACTGATTTACAGGCTCAAATAATGACCTTAACTTTAACGTGTGATGGCCCATCGGTTATTACTGAGAATATTTTTGAAAATAGGTTTATGCATGTTCCGGAATTAAATCGTTTAGGAGCAAATATAAAGTTAAAAGGAAAATCTGCATATATTTCTGGCAAAAAAAAATTAAAAGGAGCCCCAATAATGTGTACTGATCTTAGGGCATCGGCAGCACTTCTTATTGCAGGAATGATGGCAAAAGGCACCAGTGATATTCAACGAGTATATCATTTAGATCGTGGGTATGAAAAAATTGATCAAAAACTTTTTAATTTAGGTGTAAAAATCAAACGTAGTAATGATTATATTAGGTGAGGAAGAGTATGGCTCAAGATTGTTTGTTTTGTAAGATAATTAGTAAGGAAATTATTGCAGAGATTGTCTACGAAGACAGTGCTACTGTAGCGTTTAAGGATATTTCTCCCCAGTCATTGGGACATTTATTATTTATTCATAAGATACATAGTAAAAATGTATCGGAAATGATTAATAATAATCCGAATCATTTATTGGATATTTTTAATTCCATTAATAAATTTACTAGTCAAAATAAATTTACACAAAATGGATATCGGATTGTTACCAATCATGGGAAATATGGCGGACAGACCGTTTTTCATACTCATTTTCATCTTCTTTTTGGTGAACAACTTGGAAGCTTTGGGAAGTAAGTTTCAAAAGTGAAAAAAAAATATCTTTAAGTTCTTAAAAATTTCTTTTTTATTTATAATTATATAGACCTTCTAAATCAGGAGGTTTTATGATTGAATTATTCAAAAATTTATTAATTATCGTATTTTTACTTAATTTTTTTTCATGTGGTGATAATCCGTCACAACCCAAAGAGCTCTCGTCTAACTTGGCAATGTCCCGCAATCAAGAAATTATGCAAAAATATTTCTATGAAGGAACCCCGCAAATGGGAGAATTTAGGGTTCCTCAATTAAAGGCTACAAATAGTAATTTAAAAGTTTCATTTGAGGCTAATTATAGCGGAGCTAATAGTAAGATTTTATCGCTTTCTCTAAAAAGTAATTTGAATCAAAACATTAGTGCTAGAAAAAGTATTTTGAATTTTGTTGGCGATCTTGATATTGGAAATTCTTTTTCTGATTTGAAAGGTGATTTTTGGAATACTGATACTGTTGTTTTTAATCGTTTTTTTAAGTCAAGTAACCATTTGCAAATTAAACAGCAGTACATACAAGAACAATTTAAGGTATTGCAAAATAGTACATCCATATTTATAAATTTGAATTTGATTGGTAGGAACTTGCAAAACATATCCAATGTTAAAAATATAAAAATTGGTTTATATTTATCAAATGGCCTTAAGGTAGATTCAGATAAAATATTTTCATATGTTGTTGATCAAAAATTTGATGTTGATTATAAAAAGAACAAAAATGGTTTACGTTTAAATAAAATATTATCTTTTGAACTTTTAAAAACAGGATTTGATAATGATACCTTAAATGAGATACTCCTTGAGTCTAAGCGTGTTGTTGCTGTTGTCGAAGATTTTGATTTTGAAATTAAAGGCAATATTTGGATGAAGTATTCAGATGTAGATGCATTTCAAAGGAAAAATAGTATTAGATATGTTTATTCGACACCAGAGATGACTGAAATAAAATATATAAATTTTCATGGTCAAAGGCGTGATTTTTTAAAACAAAAATATGATGATTTTAATTTAGATGAGATGGGAAATATTTCGTTTCTAAATAAAAAAGAGTCATTCCTAGAAAGTTATGATCAAGCAAATTTAAGGTTTTGGGAGGATTTTGAAACAGCTCGTTCTTCATTTTATGGTGAAAAAGAAAAAAAAACATGGTTTGTCCTTTATATGAATAAGGTTGAGCAAAGTGAGGGGAGAAATAACAAAGAATATAAATCAAAGTCAGACATTATTGAAAACTATAAGCATAACTTTCTTGGAACTTTATCGCCCGGTGGTGTTATGATCGTTAAAATAGCAGGGACATTTTTAAAACCTATTTTTAAAACTACTAAAAAAAGAGTAAGGGTAGAAGGAAATATTTTTGATACATATACATCTAGAAGTTGCAAAGCAAATCATCGAACTTATGTTAAAAGCGAGCTTGCAGCAGTTGTATTTGATAAATTGTTTGTGGAAAAAAACCTTGAATTAATCATTCAAGATCACATCAGTTCAAAGAAATATTTTATTTCCGAAGATCATTATTATATCGATTCTAAAACAAATTATTTATATCTTAAAATTGATTCTGATTTTTTACAAAGCAACAATAACAAAGAAGTATATTAAAAAATATCTAATCATATTAAGCAACAAAAAGATCGAGTTGGATTCATGGGG
>DAOVTR010000170.1 GCA_030633015.1 Bdellovibrionales bacterium | reverse complement strand
TCACTTCCATCAAGTCCTGGCTCGCCTTGAATACCTTGTGGGCCAACAGGTCCAGTTTGACCAGTTAATCCAATAGGCCCTTGAGTTCCAGTTTCACCCTGATCACCTTTAGGCCCAATTGCTCCATCAATACCAGTACTGCCTTGTTCGCCTTGAATACCTTGTGGGCCAACAGGTCCAATTTGACCAGTTAATCCAATAGGCCCTTGTGCTCCTGGCAATCCTGGAATTCCAGGAAGTCCAATCGGTCCTTCAAGTCCTCTTTCCCCTTGAATTCCTTGTGCTCCAATTTCTCCAGCGACACCTTGTTCGCCAGCAGGTCCTATTTCCCCATCAATACCTTGTGGACCCGCAGGCCCAGAAGGACCGATTGGGCCTGCAGGCCCTTCAATTCCTTCAGACGCGGTTGTTTGAATGGATCCATCAGGAAACATGATTCCACCATTTATAGATTTAAAAAATCCTTCTATTTCAAGATCACCACTATCATTTATAAATGGAATTTGATTTGAAGCGGTTCCAATATCAACAGAAAGTATACCTTCATTAAAAATCGTTCCACCAATTTGGTCATCAGCAAGAAGTCCAACGCCTGCTGTAATTGCTATTTCACCAGGCTCAGTTGTAGGATCATCATTGAATCTGTGTCTCCATCTTCTGCCATCCCATACCATTTGATTTCCAGGTCTGTTTCCATTCGGCAGGTTTCCTATTCCAATATATTGAGAAGGCACCCAAACTCGACCATTCCAAGTAATAATTGTCCCAATTCTCGGAATCTTATCCTGACTGCTATTTTTATAATTCTTCTGATTATTGTAGTAACTATTTTTAGCAAAAGATTTGTCTAAAAATAGAAAACTAGAAAACACCAAAGTGCTCACAATAAGTAGATTTTTTAGGATTTTTTTCATTTCACGTGCCTTTGTAATAAAAATCAAACATTTTTAAATTATTTACAACTTACGTGCTACAAAACAATTTCATTATAAAATATAGTAATGCGTGTCGTGTGCGATGCATTAATAACATTATAACATTTTAACTTAATTAATAAATTCTTTTGTTTTTACCCATTTTAAACTACTGAAAATATGTATTATAAAGAAGTTGGTAACCATCATTGGTTACGCCAAGAAAAATGGGCATATAAATAAAATTATTTACTATAGGATTGATTTTTTATTTAAAGAAGTGGTTTATAGAAAAAATTTTTGTATATAGACCATGTAAGGAAATTTAAATGAGTATAAATCCTTGGATACTTGCAATTCGACCTAAAACTCTCACAGGCGGAGTTTCTCCTGTTATTATGGCAGCGGCCTTAGCTTATGTTAATGGTGTTTTCAATTTATTTGGATTTATAAGTTGTTTGATGGTTGCTTTAAGTTTGCAAATTGGATCTAACTTAGCAAATGATTATTTTGACTACTTTAAAAAAGTAGATACAGATAAAAGGTTAGGGCCTACAAGAGTGACTCAGGCAGGTCTAATAAAACCTCATAAGGTTAAAATGGGTTTTATTATTAGTTTTATTTCTTCTTTGATCTTTTCCATATATCCCATACTGGTTGGAGGAAAAATTATTCTGATTTTGGGATTAGTTTGTATCTTTGTAGCATTAATGTATACGGCAGGACCTCTGCCACTATCACATATTGGAATGGGGGAGATCTTTGCATTTATATTTTTTGGGCCAGTACCGGTTGGATTTAGTTTTTATATTATGAGTGGATATTTTAGTGTGGAAGCATTTGTTGTTGGCTTTCTTCCGGGGTTGTTTTCAGTTGCAATGATATCTATAAATAATTTAAGAGATTACCATACGGATATAGAGGCTAATAAAAAAACACTAGCAGTTTTATTTGGAGAAAAAAGAGCAAGAGCAGAGACAGCTTTTTTCTTGATTCTTCCTAATTTATTTATACCTATTTTATTTTTTGTTTTGTTTGGCCAGAAATTACTTCTTTTAATGATTCCAATGTCACTGTTGACAATAATTACTGTAAAAAAAATATTATATGATCCACTGACTGAAGATTTTAATAATCATCTTGCTTTTTCAGGAAAATTAAATTTAATGTCAGCTTTAGTTTATTCAACGCTTATAATAATCGGAAAATTTATTTAAAGAGAAATATATGACAGACAATCTTCCAATTGAAAAAAGAAAAATACCAAGTGCATTTAACGATATTGCCCATGCTTATGATTTTCTAAATCATTTTTTATCTTTCGGTATTGATAAGTTTTGGCGAAAAAAAATGGTTCAATTGGTTCCCGCCTCAGGAGAGATTTTAGTTTTAGATTTGGCAACAGGAACGGGAGATGTCGCTATTGAAGTAGCCAAGAAAAGAAAAGAGGTAAAACAAGTTATTGGATGTGATCCTGCATATAAAATGGTGGAACTTGCTAAGCAGAAAGTATTAACTAAAAAACTTGATAAAAAGATTAGCTTTGTTATTGGAGATGCTCAAAACTTACCATTTGAAGATAGTTATTTTGAATGCATGACCATGGCCTTTGGGTTAAGAAATATTCCTGATCGTAAAAAAGGGTTACAGGAAATTTTTAGAGTTTTAAAAAATAATGGCGTTGGAATTATTCTAGAGTTTTCTATTCCTGAAAACTATTTTTTTAAAAAGGGATATTTGCTATATTTTAAATATCTATTGCCTTTTTTAGGCGGTTTAATTTCAAGAAATTTCAAGGCGTATAAATATTTAAATAAGAGTGTGGAGGATTTTCCTCTACCTTCCCAAATTTCAAATGAGATGACAGGCGAGGGATTTGAGGTGCATTATAAGCAGATGAGCTTGGGAATTGTAACCTTGTATACAATTCTTAAGAAATAGGTCATTAACGCACGGAGTAACTCATTTATATATTCAATAAGTGGGCTGGTCATGGTAGTAGAAAATCTAATTTAAATTCAAGAGAGGTTTTCTGATGAGCAATACAGAAAAGAAAAAAATAGTTTACATGGCCATTAGTGCTGATTTTATTCATTCAGGACATTTAAACATTCTAGATGTTGCAAAGGAATTGGGTGAGGTCACAGTTGGTGTGTTAACAGATAAAGCTATAGGTGAATATGAAAAGCTTCCGCTTTTAGAATATGATCATCGTGCACGAGTAATTAAAAATTTAAATGGTGTTACAAATGTGGTTCCACAAAATTCACAAGAGTATACTGAAAATTTAGAAAAACTAAAACCTGATTATGTTGTTCATGGTGATGATTGGAAGACGGGACCTTCGAGTGTCATTAGAAAGCAGGTTCAAGAGCAATTAAAAGAGTGGGGAGGAAGTATTGTTGAGCCTCAATTTACAGAAGGCCTTTCTAGTTCTCAGTTTGTTCAATCTATTAGACAAAGGGGAGTAACTCCAGATATTAGAATGAACACCCTTAGAAGATTGTTATCTGTTAAGCCAATGATTAGAATTATAGAAGTGCATAATGGTTTGACTGGTTTGATTGCTGAAACAACTAAAGTAAATATAAATGATACGGTAAAAGAGTTTGATGGTATGTGGGAGAGTTCATTAACTGATTCTACTTCCAAAGGAAAGCCTGATACTTCAGCGGTAGATATTACTTCCAGAATAGGAACAATTGATCAAATTCTGGAAGTGACAACTAAACCTATTATCGTAGATGCAGATAATGGTGGTCTTCCAGAACATTTTAATTTTACGGTTCGAACATTAGAGAGACTAGGGGTGTCAGCTGTTATTATTGAGGATAAGGTTGGTCCTAAGAGAAATTCTCTTTTTGGGACAGATGTAAAACAAAACCAAGATAGTATTGAAGAATTTAGTCATAAAATATCCATGGGAAAGAGGGCACAGGTTACCGAAGGATTTATGATTGTTGCTAGGATTGAAAGCCTTATTTTAAAACAAGGATTAGAAGATGCTTTAAAAAGGGCCGAGGCATATATTAGGGCCGGAGCTGATGGAATTATGATTCATAGTAAAGAGAAGTCTCCAGATGAGATTTTAAATTTTTGTAAAGAGTATAAAAAATTACCAGTAAGTGCACCTATTGTAGTTGTTCCATCAACCTACGCAATCATTACAGAGGACGAGCTTCAAGAAGCAGGAGTTAGAATTGTTATATATGCAAATCATCTTTTAAGAAGTGCTTTTCCTGCAATGGTTAAAACCGCAGAATCTATTTTAACAAATAGTAGATGTTATGAGGCCAGTGAAAATTGTATGCCAATTAAAAAAATTATTAATTTAATACCAGATACAGTTTAGGAGTATTTAAAATGTTAGATTGTGAAAAGTTTTATGAAAGTTTAAAGAGTTCTGGAGTTGAGTTTTTTACGGGAGTACCTGATTCACTTTTAAAAGATATTTGTGCTTATATTACGGAAAATAATGATTCTAAAAGCCATATTATTGCAGCCAATGAAGGCGGGGCGCTAGCATTGGCGTCGGGGACCTATTTAGCAACAGGTAAAATTCCTCTCGTTTACATGCAAAATTCTGGTCTTGGAAATATTGTAAATCCTTTGATGTCGCTGACTGATCCTGATGTATACTCTTTACCTGCCCTTTTGTTAGTTGGTTGGAGAGGAGAGCCAGGCTTAAAAGATGAACCTCAGCATGTTAAGCAAGGTAAAGTGACTATTACTCTTTTAGAGTCTCTTGGAATTAAGTATGCAATTCTTCCAGATGATTTATTTGAGGCTCAAAAAGTTCTT
>DAOVTR010000315.1 GCA_030633015.1 Bdellovibrionales bacterium | reverse complement strand
TTCCCCCCTTGGGACTTGGAAAACGAATTTTAGATATTTGACTAGTTATACATTTATATAATTTTTTATTTTTCAGTTGGGACTTAACAACTTTTACACCCGACACTCTCCCACCAACTTTAATATTCCATTTCATCCACAAGGTTCCGGCCAGCGTTGCATCATATAATAGGGACTTCTCGTAGCAATACTGAAGCTTATGTAGATATTTCGCAAGAGTTTTTTCAATTGCAGAATCAGAAAGCCTACCTTTTCCTTTCTTCTCCATTCCTCCACCACCATAACCAGCTCCAGCAAAAGCTCCTCCCTCTGGACCGTAATCTTGCAATCTTGAAACTGCAACTTTACCTTGAACTTGATTCAGTGATTTTCCTCGAGATTGACCGAAAACGGCTCCCTCTGAGATAGCATTTCCAGTAGCTATTGTTCTTGCTCCTCTGGTAGTTATAGGACCTTTTGAACTATTACCAGTTGCTGTTGTGGCAAGTTGGGATAGGTAACTTTTGGTTTTTTTACCTCCTACTCCCATTCCAACTCCTGCACCCTTTCCGCTATATTTTTTTGATTTTGAATTATTGGGAACTGATGGCATAGGCCGAGAGAAACTTGACTTACCTGATGAAGACAAAAATGCTAGAGAACTCATTGCTTTCTTTTTTTGTGCCTTGGCCTTAAATGCTTTCCCTCCACCAGAAATCCTTATTCCTGTTGATCTTTGCAATTTTTTTGTTTTCCTTACTGCACCAACTTTGGGTGGACCTTTCCTTACAACTAATCTTCGAGGGGGCCCTTTTGGTTTTGGTCTTTTAACATTTTTCTTTTTGGTTACTGCATGTAAACTAACCGGTGCCTTCTTTTTGGTCTTCTTTTTTATTTTCCTAACAGGCTTTTTAGCAATTTTAGGTTTAGGTCTTGGCTTTGGTTTTACCTTGGGCTTAGGTTTTGGCTTGGGCTCAGGTTTTTTTACAACTTTTTTTTCTGGAGGTATTGGTTTTTTCTTCTCTATCTTTTTTTCAACAACCTTTGGCTTTGGAGGTTCTAATTTTTTTTTATTAAGTTTTGCCATTATTGCTTGGAGCCTATCTTGATCTATTCTAATTCGCAACTGCTCTTCATTTTTCTTATTAATAAAACTATGAATACCAAATGCAATTCCGACAATGACATGAACATATATTGAGAAAATAATAAACTTTTTAAACCTATTATTATCAGGCTTTACAAAATCTTCCTTTAACTCAAATCCATAGATTGATTCACCGATATCAATACTAACAGCTCTATTTTTATCGAGAATCTTATCTCCTCTCATGGAATTGCCAGCACGAACGAAATAGTCCATTTCTTTTGTACTTGAATTTTTAACATGCGAAAAAGAAAATATTTGATCTTTTATATGGACTTCAGTTTCGGAAATATTGAGATCAATAATAACAGGTCTTTGGTACCGTTTATTTCCAGAACCATTATCAATATAAACTTTAACAATTGGGTTTTTAATTTTTTTTTCCATCAATAAGGTGTTGCTTTTATCTCTAACTCATACTTTTCTCTTAATTTAATAAAATTTATTTTATCTTTTTTATTTTTCAGAGTAAGTATCATTGATAGATTACGTGTTTGACCTTTAACTTCTAAAGGTTTATTTATAGTTTGCCTACCTCCACCTCGATAACTTCGACCTTTTGATTTTGCATACAAACTTGAGACACCTAATATGTATATAAATATTATGATTAATATTTGTTTCATTATAAACATTTCTCCTGAGATAAGTTTAGGGATCGTTTTTTTGTGCGATAAAATCTATGGCCGTTATCCCTACTCCCCCTGCAACAATTAATACCGAATCAAGCATACTATAGGGGGTCTCCTTATCTGCTAGTACTATGATATTTGTTTTTTTATCTGTTTTATCATTATCTTCTTTAACTTTGCTTAAAATATTAGCAGTTTTTTCCATAACTTCATCTCTTTGATCTTCAAATGATGAAAAAACAATTTTGGGATTATCTCCAACTTGCCAACTGTCCTTGCCAACAACAAAAGGAACTCCCTCCGCTGCTTTACCTACGTGCTTAACTTTTACCGTTGGAAGAGTTATGGAATCATCAAGATTAATATTCTCAACAACTTCTGAATAATTAACTAGTAAAAAAATTAATATAATAGTTAAAACATCCATAAGTGATGTTATGTTTATTTTTTGTGATGGCCTTTCACCACTAGATGAAAATAGTTTCTTTTTTTTAACTGTCAAGTATTCCAATTCCTTTGGGTAATAAAACAAGTATTAAATCTTTATGCTTTTCAGAAATTTTTTCTGTTTTTTTAAACTTAGTAAGTAGTTTTACAATTCGATCATATTTAACTTCAGGATCAACATTGACCAATAATGAGTCAATTTTAATATGCTTTGTCCTATGCTCAATAATTTTATTTTCAACCTCTTTTCCTTCGTCAGAACTTGCTAACACTTTATCTGTTTGAAGGGTTTCACCAGTATCTTCATTAATTAGCTCTAAAGTCGAATCATTACCCTTTATAGTAATTTGCATTATATAATTAATTTCTTTTGAAGGTTTTAACTTTTCTTTTTGATCAGGATCTTCATTGCTTGAACCTGGGATATTAATTCCAACTGTCCAAAAATGATAAAAAGCAATATTCGAAATCAGTACTGGAATAATAATTAAAAGAAGACTCATAAACGGTAGCATTACGTCTATTTCATCCCCGTCATCTTTTTTGCCATATTTGTTACTATTTATTGTCATTTTAATACCAATTAAAATTTATGTTATGCTGCTCTTCTTTTATGAGAATCCTCTCCTTCATGAACCAATAGATGTATCATCTCTGAAACAGTCTCATCGTAAGCTTGTAAAATTGCTTTCTCTTTTAGCGATAAAATTGTAAAACTCACAATACAAGGTATTGCAACAATCAGTCCAAAGGCCGTAGTGTTCATGGCCGTTGAAATACCCTTTGCTAAAAGTTCTGCTTTTGAAGCTGCATCAGCTCCGGCCAGAGAAGTAAACGAAACAATCAAACCTTGAATGGTCCCTAGTAAACCTACTAGTGTTGCAATATTTCCAACCATCTGAAT
>DAOVTR010000224.1 GCA_030633015.1 Bdellovibrionales bacterium | reverse complement strand
TATCACCGGAAGAGATAAGGCATATTATTTCTAAAGCATCAAAGTATCTCCCTCTCGAAAAGATTTTAATTACAGAAAGAGGAAGCAGCTTTGGTTATAATAATCTTGTTGTTGATATGGCATCTTTTCAAATTATTAAAAATTTTGGGGTAAAAGTTATTTATGATGCAACTCACTCGGTTCAAAGACCAGGTGGGATGGAAAGTCAGACTGGTGGAAAAAGAGAACAGGTTGAAGTGTTGGCCAAGGCAGCAGTGGCAGCTGGGGCAGATGGGGTTTTTATTGAAACTCACACTTCACCAGATAAGGCCCTTTCTGATTCGGCCACCTGTATTGCGTTGATGGAGATTAAGCCTTTAATTGAAAAGTTACTGAAAATATACGAGGTAGTTTAAATGATTGGGACAAGAGATTTAAAAGAGCAAGCGCGAATTTATGAAGATAAATTAAAAAAAATTAAGGTACTACTTTTTGATGTAGATGGAGTCTTAACCAATGGCCTTGTCTATTATACAAAAGAAGTTGGTTTTAACCGTTTTTTTCATGTTCATGATGGCTATGGAATGAGGATATTACAACGGGCCGGTGTTAAAGTGGGAATTATCTCAGGTGGTTCAAGTATTGGCCTTACACAGCGGGCAGATTATCTTAAGTTGGATTATTTTTTTGATGGTAATGAAGATAAACGAGCCGCTTTTTTGAAAGTGAAAGAAGATGGTTATGAAGATAGTGAGATACTATTTATGGGAGATGAGTTTTTTGATATTCCTCTTCTGAAAAAAGCGGGTTTTTCAGCTGCTCCTCCTGATGCTAGTTTTGAAATAACTGATCATGCTGACTATGTTACAGAAAAAGAGGCAGGGAAAGGGTGTGTGCGAGAAGTAATTGATATGCTTCGTTTTGCTCAAAATATTTATCCTGAGTATCCTGAGTTTAACTAAGGAAGGTTTATGAGTTACAGTTTATTAATTGTAGATGATGATGATAGCTTCGTTAAAATTACTAAACTAAAATTAGAAAAACATTTTTCTGGAGATAAAATTAAAATTTATACAGCTCAAGACGGAAAGGTTGCATTAAGACTTATTAAATCTATTGATATAGATATTGTGTTAGCTGATATAAATATGCCTGCCATGTCTGGTCTTGAACTGCTTGAAGAAACAAGGCTGGTTGATAAAAATATAAAATTTATTATGGTATCGGCTGATCACAGTTTGGCAGATATTAGACAGGCAATGAACAGTGGGGCGTTTGATTTTTTATTAAAACCAGTCGATTTTGATGATCTATTTTTAACAGTTTTGAAATCTATAAATGAAGTCGAGGCCCAGCAACTTTTAGAAGGTCAATTAGAAAATAGTTATAAGAAGTTAAAACAGACGGTACAAGAGATTGTTCATGCAATTTCAACAATGGAAGAGATGAGAGATCCTTATACAGCAGGGCATATGCGAAGGGTAGCTCAGTTGGCAAAGGCCATTGCAATTGAGATGGATCTTAGTGTGGATAAAGTCGAGTCTATTTATATGGCCGGTTGCTTACATGATATTGGAAAGATTTGTGTACCTTCTGAAATTTTAACTAAGCCAGGCATGCTTACGAAAAATGAACTGCACTTGGTAAGAGATCATGCTCAGGCAGGATACTCAATTTTAAAGATGATCGATTTTCCTTGGCCAATTGCAGATATTGTTAGAATGCATCATGAAAAATTAGATGGCTCTGGATATCCTCAAGGGCTAAAGTCTGATGAGATTTTATTGGAATCTAAAATATTATCTGTTGCCGATGTTATGGAGGCAACCGCCTATCATAGACCTTACAGACCTGCTCTAGGCCATAATAAAGGAGTAGACGTATTAAAAGCTGGAAGAGGAATCTTTTTTGATGCAGAAATTGTAGATATCTGTCTAGAGCTTTTTAGTAGTAAACGTTTTGTTTTTTCTAAAAATGATTTTATTAATTTTGTTGATATTGATCAATGCTCAACTTCTTTGTAATATCAATTATTGGACGGGTACTGAAGCAGGTGCTCTGACAAGCTCATTTTCTCTATTGAAATTATCGATGATGCCAAGTCCATCAAAAGTTCCTTCAGAAAAATAGGTCAAATAATTAAAATTATTATCAGTACGGGCCCTAAAACTTCCATTGAAGAAAAGATTTTCCATGCCAAAGAGATTAATTAAGTCTTGTTTACTATCAGAATATTTAACATAGTAATTAATGAAATTTTTTAGGTCATCTAGTGATATATCTTTGTATTGGCCATAGTTTTTATAATATTTTTGATAATGATCAGAGATTTTATCATAGCATTTGTAACTTTTTTTCTTTTTTAAAAACATAAGAGCTAGCGTACTTTGAAATTTTGTAAAAAAGTTTTTTGAATTTCTTTTTCTCTTTAGCCTATTGTATTTTGAAATATTAAATTTACAAGTCTTAGATATGTGTCTGTTTATATCTGTTGGTGATTGAGAGTTGAAATACTTTATTGCTCTTTTGTTAATTTGAGTTTTTGAGGAAATAGAAAGAGGGCCTGTTAATTTATGACTTTCTATTTTTTCTATTATTCGTGGTTTTAAGTTGGTGTAGTTCTTTGCAAAATATAATGCATACTTCATATATTTATCGTTAGAATTATTTGTTTTTTGATTAATATAGAATTTATTTTCAATATTAAAGGAGAGTTTTCCTTCATCTTGTAGATAGACATTTTTTGTTTCTGCCAGTTTTTCATCTTGCCATCGATATTCAAGAATGATTTTTCTTATTCTGGCCGTTTTATAAATACTACTACTCATTATATTGAAATATTTCCTAAAAAAAGAGTCCCAAAGAGTACCTATTATTGATTTTACATATTTAACGTTTTCAAACCTATTTTTAAAAAAAGTAGTAATAACTCCATCTTTTTCTATTTTAATCTGCTCAGTTTCGCTGCTTTTTTTATTTCCCCAAAGCAGTGCTTGATAACGAGACGATTTGTTTTCTTTTATTCTTGTATCCTCTGATATTTTATAATTACTAAAAAACTTATCATTGATCTCTCCTTTTGATAGTAAGTTTTTTAATGCATTGGAGATAGGAGTTTTATTCGCTAGATCTTTAATATCTTTTTTAAAAAAAGATAGATAAACTTTTGATGAAAAACTCTCTTGAGTACTGTGTTCATAAGAGAGAAGAGTTATTTTTAAAAGTTTTAAAAAATCAGCTTCTAGATTAACTTGTTCAATAGTTTGTTTTGCAATCTGTTTTTTATACGAAACTCTTAGTACTTCATCTGTAGTTTGCCCATCTTTAGGCCCGACATATTGAAGAGTGGTTTCTGAAAGTGTTTCTTTTTGTGACAAAACTCCGAATTCAATATTTAGACCTTTATAAACTGGAATTTTTCCTGCAGCACCAACTGCGGTGTTTAAAAAATCTTTTTTGGAGATAAATTCGTATGGTTCTAAGGAGCTGTAGTCTCCTTTTTGAAAAATTTGAAAACTTAAAAAAAGTTTATTATATTCTTTTGTTAAACCTTCTTCAAAACTATTTGAAAAATGAACATATTTATAGATCCTTACAAATTCTATACCTGCATATGCTGCAAGGGTCGTATTTGAAATATTAATAGCTCCACTCTCTTTCAAGTTATGAAGGTAAGTATAAGCGTTTATGTAAATTGTAAACGTATCGTAAATAATCCATCTGACATCATCAAAAAGATCTGGTGAAAGTTGTCTATTTATTGCAATTTTAAAATTTCCCATGGGTTTTTGCCAGACAAAACCATTGTAGTTACTTTGTCCTAGATCAAAACTTTCGTTGTGATTTAAAATTGTACCAGTTTGTGCCTCCCCAATGGTTTGATAATTAGGGCCAATAAAGTCCATGATTTGATCAAAAATATTTATGGGAATATAGCTAGGCGAGTTTAAAGTTTTTGCAGAAACAGATCTTTTTGTAATGTTTTTGTCTAAATAATTACTGTAGCTTTCAAGATCTTTAGAGAGTTTAAAACTGGTAATTTGATGAGATCCAAATGCTAAATTAGTCGTTAGAAAGATTGAAATAATTAAAAGATTTAAATTAAAAGTTCTCATTTCTTACCCAACTTATTGTAATTGCAAGTTTTATAAAATAATG
>DAOVTR010000324.1 GCA_030633015.1 Bdellovibrionales bacterium | reverse complement strand
CCATTATTTACTCTTTTTTCAAGCTCATCAGAACCTCTGATTCCTCCAATAAAATCAATTTTATCTGAAGTTCTAGGATCATCAATGCATAGTATTAGCCTGAAAAGAGTGTTTTTGAAAATAGCACAATCTAAACTCTCGACAGGATCATTCGCGGGAAAGGTTTGGCCTTTAGCTTTTATTTGATACCAGGCTCCATCTAAAAACATTCCAAATTCGTTTGTATTTTTGGGAGATGGATCAGCGTTTGTTTTAATTATTTCAAATGACTCTTGTATTTTTTCTAAAAAACTCTCTTTTGTTAGTCCATTTAGAGAAAAAACAAGTCGGTTATAATCCATGATCTTTAGTTGCGATGATGGAAATAAAACTGAAAGAAAAAAGTTGTACTCTTTATCTTCATTTGGGTTTGAATCATTTTTAATTTTTTCTGATTTTGCTCTTGCTGCGGAAGCACTACGATGATGGCCATCTGCTACATATAAAGATTGAATGTTTTTAAACTGCTCAGAAATACTATTTATAATTGTTTCGTCTTTAATTACCCATAGAGTATGTTCGATGTCATCTTCATTTTTAAATTTCACTTCAGGGTTGTTACTGCTTATGAAATTAGAAATAAAATCATCAATTGTTTTGTCATCACGGTAAGTTAAAAAAACTGGCCCTGTGTTGGCGTTTAAAGTAATCACATGTTTTGTTCTATCATCCTCTTTTGCTTTTCTTGTAAACTCGTGTTTTTTTATTATATTATTATTGTATTCATCAGCACTGGTACAACAGACAATTCCATATTGCTCGTGATTACCCATCTGCTGTTTGTAGATATATAAATAAGGATTATCATCTTGTATAAGAACTTTATCATTTATCATTTGATATAAATTATCTTTCGCCTTTTGATAAACGATCTCATCATATGGATTAGTATTTTCTGGAAGATCAATTTCTGGTTTTACTACATGAAGAAAAGAGTATGGATTATCTTTTGCAATTTCTTTAGCCTCTGCACTATTTAATACATCATATGGAAAAGATGCAACTTTTTGTGCTAGCTTATTGGAAGGTCTAACACCTTTGAAAGAACGTACAGTTACCATTTATCCTCCTTAGAAAATCAGCTGATCATAACAGCGATTTAATCAAAATTGAAGCTTCATAGCATCAATTTTGACTCTCATTTACTATCTTTGTTTCATTCTATTTAGACCCCAAAAAGTTCCTCCAAATAGAATGAAAAATATTATTACTCCAGATGTGATTGACCCAGTTAAACTTGGTATAAATTCAATGGACTTGGCAGCTTCACTGCTTTTTGAAAAAATTTGGTTTGAATATTTATATAAAAAATATGACCCAACAAAGATTACAAGTAACACTGAGTCCCAAATAAAAATTTTGAGTAGTTTTTCTTTTAAATTGTCTCTGTGTTGCAATACATTTGCTAAAGAGAAAAGGAGCATTAACATTAGCCAGCCACCAATAAGTAGTGCCCATATGGAGTATCCTTCATATGGAGTTTTGAACTCTTTATAGATGCTGGTTACAATGGTTAAAAATAAAATAATTGGAGTTAGATATTTGATACTAAATACCCAGATTTTTCCAAGTTTTATCTGAGAAGTTGAGTCAATATCTTCAGCAATTTTTTCTATATCTAAAAACCATCCAATAAGGATTGCTTCAAGAAGACCAACAATTACAAGTCCCCAATTCATCCAATGATCTACGATGTCCAGCCAGTAAAGACCGGCCTTAGTGCAGTATATTGTTCCGAGTAAAAATCCTATTATGCATACAATTAAAGTTACTTTTTCTCTTGCAAAATTAAAAGAGTCCTTTAGGCCTGTAACGACGGCCTCAACAAGAGAAAAGGCAGAGTCAATTCCAAGCATTAAGAGCATTAAAAAGAATGATATTCCAAATATTGCTTGAGAAATTAGCCCTCCAGGAAGTTTGGCTATAGCAGCAGGATAAACAACAAATGCTAGTCCTGGGCCTGCTTTAACAACTTCTTGAATGGGTTGATTATTGCTTACTGCCAAATATCCTAAAATTGAAAAGACAGCAAATCCTGCAAAAAATGAAGTTCCACAATTAGCAAATGAGACGACCCATGCATTTGCATGAATATCTGATTCCTTAGGCAGATAGGACGCGTAAGCAATCATAACTCCAAACCCTAAAGTCAGTGAGAAAAAAATCTGTCCATATGCTGCAAGCCAGACATTTGGGTCACTTAAATATTGAAAGTTAGGTGTAAGATAATACATTATTCCGTGGGTTGCCCCTTCTAATGTAACTCCTCTAATAATTAAAACTAATAGTAGCAACCAAGGAAGTCCCACTGTCCAAGTTACTATTTTTCCAACAACCTTAACCCCTTTAAATATAATTAAATAGATAGCAATCCAAGTTAGGCCGTTGCCTATAAGTACGGGCCAGTTAATTCCATCAAGTTGCCAAACACCTTTGGAAAGTTGAAGTATGTCTGAAAAAAAGAAATCTTTTTCTCTTCCGGACCACGACATTTTAAAAGAGTGTGCTAAAAAATTCCAAGTCCATCCCATGATCACGGTATAATAAACTGCAATCATGAAAGATATTCCAAGGGCAAACCAGCCAATAAAATTAGTGTTAATTTTAAGTTTATTAAATACTTCAGTAGGTCCTTTTTGATAGCGAATACCTAGATAGTATTCAAGAGCAACTAATGGAAATCCTGTTGTAATTAAGGCAATTATATAGGGAATAAAAAAAGCACCACCACCGTTTGAGTATGCCATATATGGAAATCTCCACACATTCCCAAGTCCAATAGCAGAACCTATTGCTGCTAAAATAAATGCACTACGCTTATCCCATCTCTCTCTGGCCATGTAGGTACTCCTTAGATCTGTTAAATTTTTTTATTGTAAGATGATAGTTGAGCGATTTTGTTTAGTAAATAGCTATTTGATTTTTTCTCTAAACGATTCTTTATATAAAAGAATAAAACTGGGCAATGAAGCATAAAATAAATCTGAATTTGCAATAACTATTG
>DAOVTR010000261.1 GCA_030633015.1 Bdellovibrionales bacterium | reverse complement strand
ACTCACTATAACTCCTAACATCAATAAATTTTGCATTTTGTTTTTTTACTGCTTTAATAAATGACTTTGCATCAACTGATCCCGGCTTAATCTTTTTAACATATTTAACGACTTTATTTGACTTAGTCTCAACGGGGTAACCAAGCTTATTCCATCCAATAAAACCACCAATAACACCGGTCATTGCTTTATATTTCCATTTCTTAAGAATCTTATAGGCAGCCATTACATCTGCAGAATCCATTTTATCAGCAACAATAAAAATTGGCGCACCCTTATCTCTAACCCCAGGAATATTCTTTTTTAAGAAATGTAATTTTTTAGCTGAATATTTTTTATTCATCTCCTTGAGTTTTGATACTGGAAAATGATAAGCACCTTTTATATGTGATTTTGCGTAAGCAGGGCCTTTTCTAACATCTAAAACTACTGAATTTATTCCTAAACTTTTCTTTGCATACTCTGGAGTTACTACAACTAATCTACCTGTTTTTTTCCAATCAGGAATTCCATCAACATAAACTTTTAAATTTTTATAACCAGCTTCTCCTGCAATATTTGCAGCCTCAGGTGAAAGTGGGCAAGATGGGCCGCCACAATAAAAAATAAGCATTGTATTTTTATCTTTTGGCAACCAGTCCATATTTTTTTTCAATTTTTTCGAAAAATTACATTTTGCTGTTGGCAAATGAGCCTCTTGACATTTAATAAGTGGTCTAGCGTCACCAATAAATACACTGCCTCCCTTGGCAATTGCTTTTTCAACTTCCAAAGTAGTAATAAGCTGATCTTTTGGAACTTTAACTAAAATTCTTTTAATGGAATAAGCAGCAGCTCCCACCTTTTTAATAGTTGCTATAATTTTCGTATTCTTAGCAATGTCTTTTATCGAAGAGGCTTCAATAAACTTTGTATTCTTGTCAAACTTAATAACTTGAACTTTTTTAGTTTTAAGATTTAGCAATTGAATAACTTTTGCTTTATTAGAGACTGTCTGAACTTTTCCTTTGATTTTTAAATCTTCAGCGAATGTAGTGCTTGAAAACACCAACAAAAGATTTAAAACTAAAAATAGATTTAATACTTTCATAAATACTCCATTTAAAACCTAACAAGGTTGTTAACTAAAAAATTAATTAGCTAAAGTATATATGAAGTAAGAATAAATTCAACTGTGGTTAATAAAAGTTTAAAAAAAAGATTATTCCAAACTTATAAACTGACCATCACCTGTAATATGAAAAACATGTGCAATATTTGACTCTTTAATTGCCGTCACCACTTTATAACTCATTCGTAAAGTAGCTCCAGCAACCGGTTGTAGTATTGATCCATGGTTACTAATTGCAACTAACTCTGATTTTGCATCAAACTTATATCCCCAAAGAGCAACTGCCCTTGTTGCAAAAACAGTAACCCCATTTAGGTAATGGCCCTGACCATCAAACTGACCGTTCCATTGATAATGAACAATATATTCAAACTCGATAACATTCGTCCCATAACCATTTTTAAAAGTTGTTCTAAATTTTCTATACTCTGGAATTGACCATGATGACATATTTTCTAAAGTAAAATTAACTGTTGCTCCATCAACTAGCGGTATCACCCCCAAAGTAGGTAAGTTCTCCACATAAATAACTGGCTTTCCTTTTTCTACAACATTCCAAATTTTAGTTCCAATAGCAATTATACCGTCAAGAGTTTCAATAATATCCTTAATAGGGTTTGATAAAACTAAATCCTTATTTTTTTTTGCCACTAAATAATCATTAATATCTAAATCATGAACAGAAATTTCTTCTACAATTACTTTATCAATACTAAATTTTTTTTGATCTGTGGCAAATGAAGTATTTAAAAAAACAACTAATGTTAAAAACAGTAAATTAATTTTCATCATTGTATCCTCCTTGAATTGAAATATTGTACCTTTCAATTTTTTAATTGTATAAATTTTATAATCAAAACTTTTCCAGTCAACTAATGACAGTTTATATTAGATAAAATAAAAGTTGACTTACGCAAAACTTACGCGTATCGTGAGACTATGATTACAAAAAAACAAAAAGAAGTTTACGATTATATTAGTGATTACGCTCTCAAAAATGGTTATGCTCCAACTCAAAAAGAGATAAAAGAGCATTTTGGCCTTAAGTCCTTCGGATCAGTACAAAGGTATATTAAGTATCTCACGAATGCGGGATATCTTGAATGTGACTGGAATGCAAGACGAGGACTTAAGGCCACAACTACAACGAGCAGCATTGAACGGACCGACTCATACATGTTTGAAATTCCACTTTTTGGAGATATTGCAGCTGGAGATCCAATTGAAGCAATAGAAAATCCGACTGAAACCATCCACGTTCCTCAGCATATGGTAGTGGCCCCTGGAAAATACTTTGCTTTAACAATACGTGGGGAGTCAATGATTGAAGATGGTATTTTAGAAAATGACATAATTGTTTGTAAATATATTCAAGATGCTAATCAGGGACAAACAGTGGTTGCTCTCATTGACGGTGAGGCAACTGTTAAACATTATTATAAATACTCTGATAGAATTGAACTGCACCCTGCCAATAGCTCTATGCAACCAATAAAACTATATGAGGGTGATTTTAAAATCGCCGGAACCCCTGTAGGATTAATTCGATCATATTTATAATTTAAATATTTTTTATTCTATTTCTTTTTCTTCTTCTTTCTTGACCTAATAATAACAAGAATAACACCAACAACTAACAAAATTAAAATCAATGAAGATGATGACGATCCCATTAAAGAATTAGACTTTCGTTTCTTCTGTCCAATATCATAAGCTTTACTATCGCTTGGAATAAAAGTTGACCCTGCTAATAAATTTTCATCTTTCTTTTTTAATTTAAAATTTCCGGCCTGCGCACCTTTTTGCCTAAAAACTCTTAGAGTACCAACAACCTTTTCAAACACCTCTTGATATGAACTATAATGATTTTTTGAGACAGAAAAAGTAACGGCTACCCCTAGATCCTCTTTTACTGTCGCAAGATATCTTGTATAAAAACCTGGAACTTCGCTGGCCAAGTGAAGAGAATCAACCCATCTGTGTTGATTTAATTCTTTATATTTTGCATATTTTGCTTCAGATACCTGAACTTTTCCTCCTGGAAGATTAAATGATTTTGGCTTATTTAGATAAGCTTTATATTGATCTAAAGCATCAAGTTTTCCCCTTAATTTTGCGGCCAAAATAATTATAGCCTCTTTTTTTCTATTTTTATCAACACTTTGACAAACCCACTCAGAACCTTCGAGTGCGCAAACCCAACCTGGAGGCAGTTCAAATTCACAAAACTGACTTGCAAACCTCTTTGCAAAAACTGATTGAGTTACTCCAACCAACATTACTAAAAATAAAATTATAGAAAAATATTTTTTCATTATTTGCTCCGTGAAAATATAATATATATTAATATACAATAATTTATAATAAATTCAAATTAAACTTTTACCGCATAAAACTTAATGCTTTCCACCTCTGGCAGCAAAACCATTTTTTATTGCAATTTTGACATATCGCCTTTTTACTTTCACGATTGCCCAATCTCCACCAAGATTAATAATAATCCCAGAAGCAATTAATATGTTGCCTCCTGCATAATCTTT
>DAOVTR010000220.1 GCA_030633015.1 Bdellovibrionales bacterium | reverse complement strand
TAAAAGATCCTCAAGTGATTTTGGAGGAGTGGGGAAGAAATTTTTATTATATATCAGAGCAACGGCCTCAAGTTCATACGGGTATCCATAAAGTTTTCCTTTATAAGTGAAAGCATCAATGGCAACTTTGAAAAATTTGCTTTTAAAATTTGGGGAGACATTTAATGGTTCAATTAGTCCTGATTCAGCCAGCTCCCCAACAACGTCATGTGCCCATACTAATATATCAGGGCCTTTACTTGTTAAAGCAGCAGTTTTAAATTGAGTTGTGAGATCTTTATTTAAGACATTTACTTTGATTTTATAATGATACTCTTTTTCAAATCCAGCAGTTGAAAGCTCAATGGCCTGCTTAATGTTTTCATTTGAGGTCCAGATAGTAATTGGAGAGCTCAAAAGTTGTGAAGAGAAAAATATGATTGAGAATAGAACTGTTTGTTTCATTATTTACCCCTTAGGAGTGGTAGTAGCGCTGCTCCAATGACTCCTGCTGAATCACCAAGAATATTTTTATAAATTTCTGGGCAGGCCATTGGAAGAAAGATGCTTTTTTTGAGCAGTTGTTGGCTTTGATTATATAATAGATTTTGGGAGCTCACCCCTCCACCAAATACAAAATAATGAGGATCAAAAATATTTGTAATGTTTGTTAAGAAAATATTTAAAATTTGTAGATAGTTATTTAGTATTTTTTTTGCGTTGGGATTAGTTTGATAGTCAGCAAAAATTTGTTTTGCCGACTTTTCAGTCTTAGTTGATAGTAAATATTCTTGTTCAATGGAGCTCCCTGAAAGATACTGCTCAGCACACCCTGTTTGTCCACAATAACACTTTTTACCATTGATAATTAGTTGTCCGTGGCCGATTTCACCACCACCACCAGATTTTCCTGTTAAAATATTGCCTTTTATTACAATTCCTCCGCCAACACCTGTTCCAAGAATAACTCCGATTCCTATTTGCTGATCTACTGGAATATTAAATTCTTCTGCATATTTTTGACCAACACCGCATATAATTTCGGAGAAAGCAAAGCAAGATGCATCGTTTTCTAAAAAGATTTGAAGGGTGCATTTTAAAAGTTTACTAAGATCTTTTCGAAATGGTCTATTTATAAAAATTTTAGAGTTCCCGTTAAGCATTTCTTGAGAGTTCGGGTCAACTGTTCCAGGCATGCCCACCCCAATACCTTCGAGTTGATCAAGCTCAATAGAAGATTCATTGCATATTTTGATACATAATGCTGAAATATCATTCATAACTAAATCATAACCTCTATCGCGTAGGGTTTTAATTCTAAGTCTTGAAATGATAGTGCCAAAGGAGTCAGTACTACTTTTTATAAAAAAACTAGGTATTTTAAATGTTGTAGAAGAATTATTTAGATCAGTTGATACTTTTACTAAAACAGCTTCAACTTTAGTTCCACCAATATCAAGACCTAATAAATATTTTTCCAAGAAACACTCCTTATAAAGTTAAATTTGTATCAATAATTAACTAGACAGTAAATAACTTTATCATATTTAGAAATTTATTAGACTATTTTAAAATGAATCGGCTAGACTTATTTAATGTTAGAAAAAAAAATAAATAAAATCATTAATAATTTAGAGTTGAAAAATATAATTTTGAAAGAAATTGAATTTGATGAAATGGAAACATTTAAAAGTAGCATTTATCTGCTAGGTGTCGGTAAATGTGGCTATTATCAATTACGAGATTTTTTAGATGTTTGTTCCGTAAAAGATATAAAAATTAAAGATGTGTTAGCAATTACTAAAAAAGATCATTACATATCTGATAAAGAGATAGAAATAGTCGAAGGCACTCATCCTATTTTATCAGAAAAATCTATTTTAGCGGGGCAAACTCTTTTTAACTTTTTAGATCGAATAGGCCCTGAAGATAAGTTAATTGTCTTGTTATCTGGTGGGGCGTCCTCTCTCGTAGAGGCCTTAAATAATGATATTACTCTTGAAATTGCTCAAAATATTAATGATATATTGTTAAAATCCAAAGCAAATATCGAAGAGATAAATTTGATTAGGAGTGCAATTTCTAAAATTAAAAGTGGAGGGCTTCTACATCTTGTAAAAACAAAGTATATCACTGTTTATGTAAGTTCAGATGTAAGTTCAAATAAATTGGAGTTTATAGGATCAGGGCCATTTTTTCATAAAACAACTGATTATCTCGATTTAAAAAGTGCCGCAGAAAGGTATTTGCCTTTAGAAGAGGCTGGTATTGTTTGTAGTTCTTTTTTGAAAAAAAATGAAGTTTTAGAAAAATCTCAAAAGGTAAATCATCACATAATACAAGATTATAAAACACTTTTAAATGTAGCTAAACGTGAGTTTGATATGGAAGGTTTTATTTTTGACAAGCCTTTAGACGGAGATATTGAATATTGTCTGTCTAGTATGATTGAAAAAATCAGTAAAAATTTAAATAAAACTACAAAAAATCACATAATTTTAAGTGTAGGTGAGTGTAGTTTTGATGTATTAGGTGATGGGATAGGGGGAAGGAATTTAGAATTTGTATTAAGGTTGGCCAAAAAAATATTTTATAATAATATTTTGAATTTAAAGTTAACTTATTTAAAGCGAATAAGTTTTTTTAGTGTTGGAACCGATGGAACTGATGGGCCAACGGATGTCGCTGGTGCTCATATGGATTATAATCTATTTATTAAGGCCAATAAAATGAAATTGGATATTGATAGCTATTTATTAAACAATGATAGTTATAATTTTTTTAAGAAATTAGGATCGACCATTTTCATTGAAAAAGGGAGAACTAATTTGATGGATTTGAGATCAATACTTATAAAATCTATTTAAAAAGTGAAGTCGAGAGGTATCTTTCACCGGTGTCACATATGATGGTTGCAATATTTGTCCCAGGATATTTTTTCAGGGCCTCTAGAGAAGCAAAAAAGTTAGCTCCTGCTGATATCCCACAAAATATTCCTTCATGCTTTGCAAGGTCTCTTGATGCTGTAAAGGCCGGTTCATTTTTAACTGCAATATATTCATCAATAATATTTTGATTTACATTTTTAGGAATAAAGCCTGCCCCAATTCCTTGTATCAAATGTGGCCCCGGAGCTCCACCAGTCAGTACTGGAGAATCAAATGGTTCAACACCAATTACTTTACAGTTTGGGTTTTTTTCTTTTAAAAACTTTCCTATTCCACTTATTGTTCCTCCTGTCCCAATGCCTGCAACAATGATATCAACATTGCCATCAAGGTCATCCCATATTTCAGGGCCAGTAGTTTTATAATGAATGTTAGGATTTTCTGGGTTTTCAAATTGAGATAAAATAATTGAATTATCTGTATTTTCTTTAATCTGTTTTGCTTTTTGTATTGCTCCTTTCATGCCTTGAGAGCCAGGCGTAAGAACAATTTTTGCTCCAAGTGCTTTTAGTAGAGAGCGTCTTTCAATGGACATTGTGTCTGGCATTGTTAATATGACTTTATAATTTTTAACTGCGGCCACCCATGCAAGAGCAATTCCCGTATTTCCGCTTGTGGGTTCTATGATGGTTCCTCCAGTTCTTATGAGACCATTTTTTTCTGCATCAATAATCATTGAATGGCCAATTCTGTCTTTAACACTTGAGTAAGGATTGAAATTTTCAAGTTTTGCGAAAATATTTCCCTTAAGGTTTTTAGTTAGTTTATTGATTTTTACAATTGGAGTTTGTCCAACTAAATCACACATTGAATTTGCAAAAGTCATAGATTCTCCTAAATACCAAGGCCTTCCTCAAAAAAAGCAACAGGTGGTCGGTTATATATTTTTGAATTAGCTGGAACATTGTTTGTAACGAAAACATTTCCTCCAATGACACTATTTTCTCCAATCGTTACGCAACCTAAAATAGTGGCAGCTGCATATATAACAACGTTGTCTTCAATTATTGGATGACGTCTTTGACCTTTAATGATTTTTCCAGATTCATCTTTTGGAAAGCTTAGTGCTCCAAGAGTTACCCCTTGATAGAGCTTTACATTTTTTCCAATTACAGTGGTTTCTCCAATTACAACTCCCGTACCATGATCTATAAAAAAACCAGATCCTATTGTTGCTCCTGGATGAATATCAATACCTGTTCTAGAGTGGGCCCTTTCAGTCATAATCCGAGGTATTATAGGAATATCTTGGCCATAT
>DAOVTR010000132.1 GCA_030633015.1 Bdellovibrionales bacterium | reverse complement strand
TTATGATTTATAATCTTTTCCACCTCTAATGCATTTTTAGATTTTTGTTTAATCCACCATTTATAGTTATGATTAAAAGCAAACCATTCGCTAATATGTCCTGTAAACATGGATACAAAATCTTCTCTTTCGGGAGCGTAGAATCCGGCCATAAACATATGAACAGGCAATCCAATGAAAACGATAGCAACTGAGAGATAGTGAAATAGAATTGACCATCTTATAATTTCAGGAGAAAAAAGTTGAAATGACATGATTAGGCCTGTAATTACAATAACTGGAGTATAAAGATAAACCATGATTGCAAAAAGTTTTTGACCTCCGTTGAAAAAACCCTGAGGTGGCATTTGAACTTTTTTACCAATCATTTCGGGCCCTTTTTTTACAAGCCACCAAAAATCATCAATATCTAGAGTTAGTACAGATTTAATAACAGGGAAATAGCGTTTTGATCCAGCGAAATAGATCAGATAAACTATTATCCAAGTACAGCCAACCCAAATATGGAAATTAATCATGGCCGCTTTAGTACCAAAAATTGAAATGATAATATTTTGTAAACTTGTAGGGATAAACCTGTATTTATCAGCAGAAATTAGACCTGCTCCAGTAAATAAAAGTATTAACCAGACAAATGCATTAAACCAGTGCAGCCAAATCATTGAATAATCGTGTTTTTTTATTTTTGTATTTTTTAAAGATTGTTTTAGATCTTCAGGTAAAATAATTGAACTACTCATGACCTTCCTCCTCACCAAAAAACAGTTGACCGATATAAGCTCCAACAACTCCAATGGTTGTTAAAGATAGGGCCGTTGTAACTAAAGGTTTTAACATCCTCCAAGATTTATTAGCAGGAGATATTTTAGATTCTGTTGGTATATAATGTTTGGCAAGTAGCTTAAAATCTTTTTCCTTGGCCGTGTAATAAATATTAGGCCCTATATCAAACTGCTTTGAAGATAGGGGATATGATTTTTCATTAAATATTTTTTTAAATACTTCAGAGTTTTTATCTTCCATATTTCCAAAAATTCTAGCGTTGGTTGGGCATGTTTCAACGCATGCAGGATCTTTACCCAGAGCTACTCTCTCATCACAAAAGGTACATTTTTCAACTTTTTTATCTATTTTGCTGTTGTATCTTGCGTTGTAAGGGCATGCTACAATACAATTTCCACACCCAATACATAGATCCTTATCAACAACAACTGTTCCGTCATCTTTTTTGTATGTCGCTCCAGTAGGACATTCACTAACACAAGTTGGAATATCACAATGGTTACAAAGGCCTGTATAAAAAGTAAAACCAATCTCATCATCAATTATTTCAGGTCCAACTGGTTTTACCCAGCATCTAGAATTATCATCTTGTAGTTCCCATTCCGCTTTACATGCAACTGAACAAGCGTGGCAACCAACACATCTGTTTAAATCAATTGCCATAGCATATTTTGTCATTTTATACCTCCGTATATTTCTTTAAACAGCTTGTACTTTTACAAAGTTATTTCTAAGTCCAATGGTCCCAATAATTGGATCCTTTGTTCTGTCAGTCATTAAGTTTCCGTCATTAACTCCACTGTTAAAGGCTTTAGAAAGCATCCTTGCAGGTGAGCCAAACATGGCTTCCATATAAACACAATCAGTTCTTATTCCAATTGTGACTTTTGCTTTTAAGGAGATATTTCCTTTTGTTCCATCTTGATTGACTAAAGTAACTTTTTGTTCATTTTTTATTTTTAGTTGTGCGGCCATTTCGGGATGGATCCATAATTGATTTGTAGGGTATTCTCCGTTAAGCCAAGCATTGTTTTGAGTTCGTGACATGGTATGAACAGGAGTTCTTCCGTAAAGTAGTCTTAAAAAGCCATTCTTAGGAAGTAGTGGCTCTTTAAATTTAGGAACTGGATCTTGACCATATTTTTCAAGTCTTGTAGAGAAAAGTTCGATTTTTTTGGACTTGGTTCTAAATTTTAATTTATTATCATCGTTTGCATATGGTTTGCCTTCCACTCGTACAACTCCTCCTGAATTATCAATGATCTCTCGTGATAAGTTCATTGATTTTAGCGATACATCAATAACTTCTTCGGAGTCTTTCCAGGGAAATGCTTCAGGATGTCCCATTTTTATAGCAAGATTTTTTGTAATCCAGTATGGATCTTTTGACTCAAAAAGTGCTTTAACCATCGGTTTTCGGTATGCAATATATGGCGTAAGGCTGTGCTGATTTTTTAAAATTAGATCAAATCTTTCTAGATAGGTTGATTCAGGTAAAATAATATCAGCGTAAGCTGTAGCAGGAGATGGAATTACGTCAACAACAACAAGGTAATCTAATTTTTTTATAGCATCTAAAGTTCTCTTGGGATTTGGAGTCGATTGTAAAATATTTTGTCCCCAGACCATCCATGCTTTTATAGGATAGGGTGCCTCTTCTAGAGTAGCCGTTATTACATCATCAGTAGGTGTTCCAGGTAGGTTTATTGGCCATTTGTCTCTTAGTAATTGGTCAGGTTGATCATCATTTTCTACATGAAGTTGAGATTTGCATTTTTTCATTTTTATTTTGGTATTTAAAAAAAGTCCACCTTTAGTTCCTATGGCACCAAATAGAGCAGTTAAAATTGCCATGGATCTGGCCCTTTGTGTATCATTTGTCCCATACCACGTAGTATGTCTCCCCGGATGGATAGCAACTTCCGGAGCATTTTTAGCAAGAAGCTCAATTGCTTCAATTATTTTTTCTTCAGGAAGATCACAAATTTCACTTGCCCAAGCGGTGGTAGCATGCTCATTTTCACTGATGAATTCATTTAAGCCTATGCAGTTTTCATCTACAAATTTTTTATTATATAAATTATTATCTATAATATATTTTGCCCATGACATAATCAGAGCAATATCTGTTCCTGGTCTTATTTGAAGCCAGATCTCTGCTTTTGAAGCAGCTACTGAAAAACGGGGATCAACGACAACAAGTTTTGATCCACGATTTAATCCTTCAATCCATTCCATAGTTTGAGAAAGATGTAGGTTTTCTCCTAGGTGACTTCCAATAAAAAGCATGGCCTTTGAGTTGGCTAAATCAATTCTTTCAGGAGATCCCGGAGTTTGACCTAAAGTAACTTTATAGCCTACATCTCGATTCCCTCTACATTGATAAAAAGATGCTTCACAAATACTTTTAGTTCCTAATGAATGATAGTATGAGTGTATGAATTGCGCAGAACTACCGTGTGGAAACAGAGCTAAACTTTGAGTACCATATTTTTCTTTTGTAGCATTAAGATTTTTTGCAATATCAGTTAAGGCCTCATCCCAAGAAATTCTTTTCCACTGACCAGAGCCACGAGGTCCAATTCTTTTTAGGGGATATTTCAGTCTATCTGGATCATATAAAAGTTTTACTCCAGCATTTCCTCGTGCACACACTTTCCCTTTATTAGAAGGACTATTGGGATTACCATCAATTTTAACTAGAGTTTTATTTTCAATTTTTCCGTTAATCAGACATCGCCAAAAACACATTTCACAAATAGAGTCAGATGTTGTAACGGGTCTTCCTGCAGTACGATCTGGTATTTTAGGTTTTACAGGTTCTATTGCTTTAAGTTTTGTCGGATCTAAAAACATGGATGTTGATAGAACCCCAGTTGTTTTGAAAAAATCTCTTCTTGAAATACCTTTCTTCATGATTTTTTTTCCCTTCTTATTTGTTCAAATATTTGTATGGTTATTTTTCCAATTAATTTAAAATATTTTGTTTTTGTGTTGATCATTATCTTATCGGCAAAAGAAAAAATCCATTTATTTAAATGTTCATTAAAAAATTCTAAAGCTAAATCTGTCTTATTAGAATGTTTTAAAAGTGCATAAAATTGTAGTTCAGATACAATATGATCAGCTCTTTCGTTTCCACTTTCATAACCCTCTTGGGCGTAAAACAAATTTAGTTTTTGCAATGTATCTTCTTGATTTTCTCTGTAGTAACCTTCATAGGGGGGAGCTAATGTTTTTGGAATATTATTAATGAAGAGTCTTGTATAATCCTCTTGTATTTCTTCTAATGTTGGAAAATTAATCTCCTCATTTAGCTCTGATTTAAAAATTTCATGAGAAATAGACTTAAATTCTTGATCATGTTCTTCTAAATTATAATTTAAACAATGAGCAAGAAACGTTACAAGCTGAGTCTTATTTAGTTTTGTTTTTAAAATTGTCATGCTTGAGAGCTATTTTCTAAATGCTTATCTCTGCATTTCTTAAAGCAAATAGCACCAAATATTGCTCCATAAGCTATTATTGGTGCTAGCCATATTAAGATCGCAACTACAGTATAAATGACACCGTTACAGTCTGTTTCCATAACATTCCTAATGTTTTAAAGTGTGTAACTATTATAAATGTTTTTTTGGTAACATGCCAAATTATTTAATTATTTAATTATTGGATTGGACTAGACTAGAAGAGTTTTTAATCGAAAGCATTTTTATTATTTTTCTGTATTTTGATTTATCCATTGCTGGGCAATATCCTACCTCTTCATTTAAAAAATCAGCTTCTTCTTTCCAGATTGAAAGTGACCATCTGAATTTAATTCCTATCCATTGCTCAATATATTGACAATGATATCTTTCATTTGGAGGCATATATAGGCCTGGATGCTTATCACCTTTTGATCTATTTTCACTTAGATTTACTGCTAGAAGATGAAAGGGATCGACTTGAAAATTAGCATAGTGTGATTTTTTCCAACGAGGCCATTTCCATGCACCAGAAACATAAGCATGTTTAAGTGGAACAAGATGATCAATATCTAAATCTCTTGTACTGGTATGTTTAATATCGGTATAGGGATCAAGCCAAATACCTTTCAGATAACTTGTACATTCATCGTTACCATAGCCATTTTCACGAGTAACATTTTTAAGAGAGTCTCTTCTTAATACAACTGTCCTTGTATTGCATTTTTGTCCTTCTACTTTAGTCCAAGTTCCAAAAAATTGTAGACGGTTATAAACCCCTTGTTTTAAGCAACTAAGAGCAAGTTTTCCAAGTTTTTGCTTTTCACCGGTCTTAAAAGAAATTGACCATCTGGTTTTCGCATCTAACCACATGCCAATTATTTCACATCTGTATGGTTCTAAATCAGGAAGTTCTTTTAATGATAAAATATTTTTATTAAATAGTTCAACTCCTTTTCCACCCTTTTTTAAAGTTATAAATATCTCCGAGTCGTGGACATAATCATACGTTTTTTGACGACCCCATTTTATACCAAGTTTTTTTATATGTTTAAGAGGAATGACGGGTGCTACAATAACGTCTTTAGCATTATCGATGGTCTCTCCTGTAAAATAATCCACCCATCGTCCAGTCTTAATATGGCATATTTTCCCATTTTTCATGGAATTTTTAATTTTTGAAAAGAGGCTCGATTTTTTTAAGAAAAGATCCTTCGTATTCATGCATCCTTCGGCCTCATATGGCCAAAAATCAAACGGCACATCTGCAAAGCTAAATTCTTCTTCTACAAAACCATCTA
>DAOVTR010000311.1 GCA_030633015.1 Bdellovibrionales bacterium | reverse complement strand
GACAGGTCTTTTCAGGAAAAAAAGCCAAAGAGTATGGGTTAGTAGATGAAGTATATGGATTGTGGGAAGCTGGTAGGGAAATTCATAAAGAGTTAAAGATCACAGGTAAATTTGGATTCAAATATATTAAGATTAAAAAGAATCGTTCATTATGGGACTTAACTGATAAAATTGATGGTGTAATATCTAATTTAAAACTTAAAAATAGTTTTTCAGGAAATCCTTTAATGTTTCTTTATAATACTGGAGGAGAGAGTAGATAATGGATGTTTATTTTTCTTGGATACAATCTCATCTTTTAGCAGTCGTTGCAGTAGGGCTGACTCTTATATTGAGCTACCATTATCTAATAGAAAAAGATACAGGTGTTAAGTTATCAAAAAAATATAGAAATTCAATTTTTGAAGCACAATCAAAAATATTTTTAAATGCTACTCAGTATTTAATATCTGGTAACAAAAACTTAGCTATAAGAGAATTTTTAAATGCTGTAGATCTTAACAGGGAAACAATTGAAACTTATTTTGCTCTTGGAGGATTGTTTCGAAGTAACGGAGAGATTGATAAAGCAATCAGCATTCACAGATCCCTTATTGCAAGAGACAATATATCAGAGTCAATTAGACTCCAATCATTAAAAGAATTAGCTATAGATTTTGACAAGGGTGGTTTTATAGATAAGGCCATAGACACCTATCAAGATGTTTTAAAAATAAATAGAGATCAATCAGAAGTGATTAAAGCATTATGTCGAATATATGAGGATATTGAAGATTGGGATCAAGCTTATAATTATAGGATGATGTTATCTAAAGTAAGTTATGAAAACCAATCTGAGACTGTGTCACATATTTTAATTCAAAAAGCAAAGGGATTGTTTGAAAAAGGAGAATTCTTAAATGCTTCTGAGGAGATTAATAATGCTTTTAAATATGCACCATCAGTTTCTGCAAAAATACTATGGATTAAACTTGCATTAATTAATGGTGATATGGATAGGGCGAAATCAATTTTTGTTGAAGTTTTAAATGAACACCCTTTGTATACCTCTTTTATGTTTGTTTCTTTTGATGATAACTTTAAAGCAAACGATAAAATTAAGAGTGAATATCAAAGCAGATTAAAAATCATTAAAGACTTTTTTTTAAAAAATAATGGCTTAGAATATTCAAAAACTCCTTCAGTGATATTGGCAAAAATAAGACTGTTGAAGGAAGAAAAAAATATTATTGAGGCCTATGAACTGCTTAAAACATGGATTTCAGAAGATGATAATAGTGCGCAAGTATTAACAATAGAGTTTATAAAACTTGCAATAGAACTCGATAAATTTGATGTGGCCATCAAGCATACTCAAAATTTGCTTTTGAATATTAATAAGTCATTAACAAGACATTTTTGTAAACAATGTGGTTTTAATTCAGATGAGATATTTTGGAGATGTCCACAATGTCATGAGTGGGAGACTATTCAATTTAGGTGGAAAGTATAATATGAAAAAGAATTATCTATATTGGTTAATATTGTTACTGTTTTTATTGTCTTTGAATCTAAGCATAGCAAATGAAAAAAATGCAAGTTATGTTGGAATTTTTTATTATGTAAATATTTTTGGGAATGTACATCAAAACCCATCTAAATATTCAACTGTTTTAACAACAATAACGTGTGGCCATCCAGTTAAAGTATATAGGCAGACTATTGATAAGAAGACTGGACATACAAGTTATGGACAAGAATGGAAAATGGTCAAGGTTGGCCCATATTGGGGGTTTATACAGGACTCATTTATAAATCCCAAGAGGCCCGTTTGTTTTCAAGATAAATTTCCAAAATTTTTTGATTCATTTGAAATGGACTTAGCTGACCTGTTTTATTGGGGCAAGCTATATGATAATTATATAAAAGGTAAATCAAGAGTAAGATAATGAAAAAAATAAAATGTATATTTATTGCTATATTATTTGTTTGTGTGTCAACGATTTATGCTAATGCTGACAAAGAAGATAGCGGAAAAATTATTAATTTTGACAGTATTAAAGAAGTTATAAAAAGTGATGTTCTAGAAGAGGCAGTGATTTTAAAAAAAGAAGAAATAAAAAAAGAATATCAAAAAAAGGCAACTGTAAATAGAACTAGATTTAATGTACCTAAGTCAAAGGAGTTTTGGAGCTTTTATTCTGAATATTGGATTGTCAAAAATGCACAAATTATCAAATGGGATTTTAAAAAACCTGATTATGGGTTGGAATTATCTTTCTCTAGCTTCTTAGAGGATTTAGGATATTTTGAAAAGAAATTTAAAATAATATTGGCAAATTCTCCAAACATAACACATTTTTCACTTCCTACTGACAATGATGACGAAAACATCTTTATTTTGTCATTGCCATTTATACGCATTTTGGATTTATCAAAATTAGAAATTTCACTTTTATTGTTTGAAGGTTTTATTAGGTCTCAACATGGTTATTTTAAACAGTATGCTTCGACTAGAAAATTAGAAAAGATTTTGGGATCTAACATTTATAATAAAAAAATTAATGAGTCAGTTTTTAAAGAACTAAGTAATCGTTATGATACTTTTATTTTGGATAAAGGATATAATTTTCAACAACAATACAATGTCACTAAAAAAGTCGGTGATATTTTAAAAAGTAATCTTAAATTATGGAATTCTTACATACATTTAATTAAAAAAATTAATGAGTTGATTAAAACAAACTTGCTTTATTCTAATTATACTAAAATCTATCCATCGCCTGAGCTACAACTAAATTGGCTTATGCCCAAAAAAAGTAAATTATAATTATGAATTTAGCGAAGCACATAAGTAATACTCATAAAATATATGGACTGTTTTTATTATATTTTATTCTTATATGGTTGTTCTCAATTATTGCAATATCATTTAGTGTTTTTTTTCATTTTATGTTAAATCACTCTGTTGATGTGATGGATGGATGGATATGGGAACATGGTTGGCAAATCATTGCGTTTATAAAAATGTTATCTGCATTTATAGTATTAAGTTTCTTATCGGAAAAATATAGCGCAATAAGTCTGTTTAGAAGATCATTAAGAATCGAATGGAGGTTTCCTTCAAAAGAAATAATGTTAGGCTTACTAATTATTCTTGTTTTTAAGG
>DAOVTR010000377.1 GCA_030633015.1 Bdellovibrionales bacterium | reverse complement strand
ACTGAAAAGAAGGTAGCTAAAAAGACTGCAAAAAAAGTTGTCAAAAAAACTGAAAAGAAGGTAGCTAAAAAGACTGCAAAAAAAGTTGTCAAAAAAACTAAAAAGAAGATAGCTAAAAAGACTACAAAAAAAGTTGTTAAGAAAGCGGCAAAGAAAAAAAGATAATTAATGAACAATCTTCGAGTTACAGCCTTCAAAGAAGAGATCCTAACCAACTTAGAATCAATCAAACAAAATAATGAATCCATTTTTTTATGGCAAGAAATTGATAATAATAAAACAACAAAAGAGTGTACAATAATTGAGATTGATTCAGTCAAAAATTTATTAACACTCTCTCTTAAAAATAAAATTGATCTCTCGAATATAGACAAACAGCACACGATCTACTTCAGAGGAGATCAAGAAAGTATTTTATTTAAGTGCAGTTTAAAAGAGATAAGAAATAATTTTTTAATCTTAGATATTCCAATTTCTATAAGAATAATGGATAAAAAAATAAACTCAAGATTAATACTAGATGACAGTGAATTAAATATTGTTGTTTTAGAAAAATCAGACAATATCACCTCTCTTCCACGTAAATTTGCCTTACAATTATTAGATATTACTCAAGACGGATTCACCCTAAAAGTATCTCGCCAATATCAAATGTTTTTTAATGTAGGAGATCGCTGTAAATTAATCTCTATTTTGGAACATAAACTTGTAGAAGATATCAACTTAACAGTTGAGTATATTACAAAATCTAATCAAATCAAAAACAGTAATACAAAAAAATGGTATAAAGTTGGTATTCAAACTGATCGCCCACTTCCTTCAGATATATTTGACCAAATAATATGAAATCTTTTAATACTATTATCTATCATCTCAAAAAAGATAAAGCTTTATTTATAAAAAACCAGTTAAATGGTGTTATTAAATATAAAAATATTTTTATATTTAATAACACCACGGATCTAAAGGAACAATTAACCTCACTTAACTCCTTGCCAATACTTCTGATTTTTAACTGCGATCAAATAAACTATGACCTTGAACATTTTATTAATTTCGCATCTAAAAACATCAATACTATTGTCTCCTATGAACTAAATAGCGGACAAAAACAATTTTCCGTGGACTCAAATCTCATTATCCAACGCGAAAATATTTTACCAGAAGAACACTACGATGGGTTCTCCTCGACAGGTATTTATTTTTCAAATAACGCTTCTGATCTTTTAACTATAATAAAAGAAGATACAATTGATCATAATAATAAATTTATTAAAGCAAATCCCCTTTCCTACAATATTGATCCATTAAATACAAAAAAGGTCCCTCATCTTTTTTTAGATAGAGATGGAATTATTAATGAAGACGTCTCATACCTTTCAAAAATTGAAGATATAAAAATCCATGATGGCATATTTGATATTGTTAAATTTGCAAATGAACACCGTTTCCCTGTTTACGTCATAACAAATCAATCAGGCGTCGCAAGAGATAAATTCAGTGAAAAAAATGTTCAAGAAATTAACAACCATATAATCCAAGTTTTTGAAAATAATAACTTAAATTTTACTGGCTGGCACTATTGTCCTTTTCATTTTAAACATGGAGTAGGAATTTATAAAAAACATTCAGTTATGAGAAAACCTGATTGTGCAATGATTTTAAAGGCAACTTTTAATCAACCTTTTTTAATAGAAAAATCGGTAATGATTGGAGATAAAAAATCTGACAATATAAAACTTCCCGGGCTTACGTCCTTATTTATGCAAAGACAATATCCACTTGATGATCTTTCAAATATCTTTAGTGACTACAAAGCAATGCTAACTAAAATAAAAAAAATAATGCTTTAAATAAACCACACGTCATATGCGGTAGTTTTTCCAGAAAAAGATATTTTCACACTACTTTCAGTTTTTTGTCCAACAGGCCTTTTATATACTACCCTTTTATGTGCAATGGATTTTGCCCATAGAAGCAATGCTTCAAAATTATCCTCTTCTATTAAAATTTCTCTAAAGAGCTGCATCTCTTTTCTTGGCAAGGACGTTTTTGTATTTTTTGTAAACATTGGATCAATATATACTGTGTCATAACTTTCATCAGATCCATCAGATAACATACAATCACCCGAATTAAGTGACATTTTTTCTTTAAAAATATGTCCAATTTCTAAATTTTCACAAGCACGATTCAAAGCATCTTTTAGTAATTCAAAAATAACAGGAGACTTTTCAAAGCAAGTGAGTTTTGCACCAAAAAATAGCATTAAAATAGCATCCTTACCTGTTCCACAAGTTGCATCTAATATATTTAAATTGGTAGATTTATTTAAACCAAGAGCTTTATAAAATGGCTCTTTTTTAAAACTATAATTTTGACGTTTATGATAATTATAATATTCAATAAAATTAAAATTAATATTTAAATATTTCTTGTGCTTTGTAGCATTCAATTTATCTGGCCAAGAAAAACTAAGTTTACCATCAACTAACTGAATAAAATTAGTATTATCACCTACAATATTATCTACAACATTTATATGAAGTCGATCTCCTAAGGCATCAAGCTGAGATTTTTCATTTAAACTATTT
>DAOVTR010000323.1 GCA_030633015.1 Bdellovibrionales bacterium | reverse complement strand
TCGGGAGGTCTCTTCTCCTCTAATGCACTAATTCCTTCAAAATGGTCGTCCATTCGTTGAGCAATACTCTGATAACTTGCAAGCAGACTCAACTGAGTTTCCAAATCACTACGATGGGCCAATCTCAATGCACTTTTTGTCATCTCTGTTGCTGCAGGTGCATTTGCTGCAATTTTCATTGCAAACTTAATAGTCTCTTCTTTAAGCTTAGAACTATCAACATAACGATTTCCAAGTCCCATATCATAAGCTTTTTCACCACTATAGATATCCCCTGTTAAAAAGATCTCCATCGCTTTAGAATAACCCACAATTCTTGAAAGAAAATAGGTACCACCAACTCCAGGAACAAGTCCAAGTTTAGAGAATGTTTCAGCAAATTTTGTTTTTTCACATCCAATCCGAAGGTCACACATGCAGGCAAGGTCACAGCCTGCTCCAATAGCAGGTCCATTTACCATTGCAATAATGGGGGTTTTTAATTTTTCAATTGTTAAAGGAATCTTTTGTATTCCAAATTGATATAAATTTTTTAATTCATTTGGTTCTCCAGCAAACATACCAGATTTTTCTTCCATCGCTTTTATGTCGCCGCCGGCACAAAAAGTTTTTCCAGAACCATTGAGTATAATAACTCTGACATTAGGATCTTGATCTGCGAAATTTAAAGCAGTTGTTAGCGAGTCTATAATATTATAACTGATGGCATTTGAAGTCTTGGGATTTTCAAGTGTTACCCATAAAAGATGTTTTTCTGTTTTAATAGTCAGTTCATTAAAATCTTGTTTGTAGAAATTCATTGTTATCCTAAGGAGTCATATGTTTAATAAGTAATTGTTGCAGAAGATTTCTTGTTTCATATAATTTTTCTAAATTAATACCTGTTTTTATGTGGTTTTGATCACAGTATTGAACAATTGTTTCTGTTTCAATATTACCAATGGGGTTTGGTGTGTTTGGACATCCCCCAATTCCATTCAAAGAAGAGTCTACACAGTTGATCCCAAGTTTAATGGCAGCTTTAAAAGAGTTTATAGTATTTGCATTGTTTGCATGAAAATGGACACAGAAATTATCTAGTCCAAAATCTTGTTTAATATTAGTTAAAGCTGTTTCAACAACATCTGTTCTTGCTAATCCTGATGTGTCTGCAAGTACTAGCTTTTTTATACCAAGATTAATAAAATTATTGATGATAGATTTTAGATGGTCATACTTAACTTCTCCCTCATAGGGACAGAAAAAAGCGGTAGAGATTACTCCTGTAAAATATAAGTCATCCTTGGCATGTTTTATGATTTTTTCTATTTCTATAAATGATTCTTTAATGGTTAGGTTGATGTTTTTTTTGTTAAATTCTTCAGATGCTGAATTTAAGACAAGTATTTCTTTAACACCAACTTGTTGAGATCTTTCAAAGCCTCTAAGGTTTGGTACAAGACATTTTAGTAAAATATCAGGGGTATTTGTGCAAATGTTTTTAACTTTATTAAAAAAAAGTTCTGCGTCTTTAAGTTGAGGAATATGTTTTGGACTAACAAAACTTGTAACTTCAAAATTTTTAATTCCTGCTTTTATAAGTGAGTTAAAAAGAAGGAGTTTATCTTCAGTTGGAATATAGGTATTTAAATCTTGAAATCCATCTCTAAGAACGACTTCAGTAATATTTAGTTTTTTGCTCTTAAACTTACTACCCATTTTATTTATTCCTTTATTTCATCCAGTATAATTAGCTCAATACCTCCATCAACGAGATCTCCCTCGTTGTAAAATATTTCTTTAATTACACCTTTGCAGTTTGCCTTAATTGGGTGCTCCATCTTCATTGCTTCCATAATTAAAATAGTTTGGCCCATATCGACATTATCTCCAACTTTTTTTATTATTTTAAAAATCTTACCTGGCATTGGAGAAACCATATATCCTGCTTCATTTTTATTTGATTTCTTTCTGTTTTTAGACGGTACAGAGATAAAAATATCTTGATTGTTTTCAACAAAATGTTTTGTATCTTTTGAAATATTCGCAATCGTTGCGTTGTGAAGGTTGGTACCTGTTTGTAATATTATTTTTGATGCTAGTTGCCCCATTTTATTAAAATTATATGTCATATTATCAATGTTAAAACTAACATTCGTAGCAGTTTGTTTTAATATTTCAACATCAAGTTCCTGATCATTTATAATAAATTTTTTAATCATTTTTTATCCTAGTTTCTGAAACTTGTTAAGTTATCCCATGGGGTTGTAAGTTTTTTATCAGTTGAGTTTGTTTCAATGTTTTGTTGATTTGATAGTAAAAAACTTGCTACGGCCTTAGCTATTTGATTATTATTTAGAGGCGTAGGTTGTAGGTCTTCTTTGTAGAGTTCAACAAAATTTGTAAAAGTGTTTCCTTTTTCAAATTGTTCATTTTTTAATATACGCATTAAATATTCACGATTAGTTTTTAGACCTAGAAAAGGGAAGTCTTCTAGTGCCTTTGCCATTTTTAAAATAGTACTTTGCCTGTCGCTTCCATAAGTTATTAGCTTGGCAAGCATTGGATCAAAGTCAACTGTAACTTTGTTTTCATTAAAGTATCCACAATCAAGTCTAACATTTGTTAATTTAGTTGAGCCGATCTCTTTTATGGTTCCAATTGATGGTAAAAAATTATTATCAGGATCTTCTGCATAAATTCTTACTTCAATTGAATGGCCTTTTTGGCCTATCTCCTCTTGCTTGATGTTTAAAGGAGCCCCTTGTGCTACAAGTATTTGAAGTTTTACAAGATCAACTCCAGTTACCATCTCAGTAATTGGATGCTCAACTTGTAACCTTGTATTCATCTCAAGAAAATAAAATTTGCCTTGCTCATCTAAAATAAATTCAATCGTACCAGCACCTCTGTATTTAATGTATTTAGTAATGGTTGTTGCAGCTTTAGTTATATTTTTTCTTAGTTCTGGGTTTACTGCCGGAGATGGTGTTTCTTCAATTATTTTTTGATGACGTCTTTGAATGGAGCACTCTCTTTCGTAAAACTGAAGATGATTTTCATGA
>DAOVTR010000024.1 GCA_030633015.1 Bdellovibrionales bacterium | reverse complement strand
TTTTTTTGAGTACTCATTTCTGAATGAGTACTCAAAACTAGTTTGGCCGGCATCTCTTGTATTTTTACGATCTCAACATCAGCGAATGATTGAGATACTGCAATTGAATAAGACGTCTTTTGTGGCGCTTCTATTGTTAATATTTTATTTTTATTATTTTTTATCTGATTGATAGCAACCATAATTCTTTTTGGTATCTTATAGTTTTTACCTGCTTTTATTATCTTTTTTTTATAATTATTTTTCTTAACCGACGACTGTTTAAGACTTATTAAATCTTGCAATTCATACCTTTTAATTTTCTTTATCTGAACAATCTTTTTAATTTTCTCCAGAGGAAAAATATTTTTTTTTGTCTTAAGATAGCTTGCCCATTTTATTTGTTTTACTCTTTTTTTAAATTTATACCCATTATGTTTCAGTAATTCCTTATTATTAATCTCATAATTCGGTGTTAATTTTACAAACAATACTCTTAGATTTTTTTTAATGATTTTTTTCTTAGAAGTTTTAATTATTATCTTCTTTGGCTGTTTTTTTTCTTGTTTAATTACAATTTCTTGACTTTGTTTTTTTTTAATAGTTTTTAATGGAACTACTTTTAATTTTGGCACGTTACTTTTTACTTGCTTAACATGCTTAAACTCTGCTGCTTTTAAATATAAATCCAGTCCCAAATCACTCACTAGTAAAAATAAAAAAACAGATGTTACGGATAGTATCAACTTAAAGTTCATACTATTATTTTGCTATGTTTCAAAAATTTTACAAGTATAAAGATACTACTGCTTACATTTTGTGAGTAGTCAAAACTATAGAATTAAATAAGCGGTGAGTACTCTGGTTTTATAAGACTACTTGTTAAGCAATAACATTTTTAGTCTCATTTCTGCACGATCTAATTTTCGGTAATATTTGATAAAATCAGTCTGATCCATTCCGGCAGAAGCATTCAACTTTTCTTGTGCCTTCGTCTTGGCCGTCTTGGCCCGTTCAAAATCAAGTTCACTTATATGCTCACAAACATTTGTTAAAATAACAACTTTGTCTTTAATGAGCTTGCAAACTCCTGTTGTGATTGAAAAATAATCATCTCCATTCTTTGTTTTAACAACCAAAATTCCTGTATCTAACTTTTCTAAAATATGTGTATGATTAGGCAACAAATTTATCTGGCCAGAAACTGTTGGCACCAAAAGAGAATCGACCTCAAGGTCTTTTGCTATTGCTTTATTGGGTGTTAAAATATCAACTTTAAAAAAACTCATGTTAATCCTATATATCTCCTGCTTCTATCTTTTTGGCCTTCTCATAAACTTGATCTAAATTTCCAACAAGATAAAAAGCCTGTTCTGGAATATCATCACACTCTCCATCAAGAATTGATTTAAATCCAGAAATAGTCTCTTCTATTTTAACAAATTGTCCTGGTATTCCAGTAAAGGCTTCAGCAACGGTAAATGGCTGAGACAAAAACTTTTGAATTCTTCTTGCACGTGCAACAATTTTTTTATCTTCTTCAGAGAGTTCATCCATTCCTAAAATAGCAATAATATCTTGTAATTCTTTATATCGCTGTAAAATAGCTTGAACTTTTCTTGCAGTATCATAATGCTCCTCACCTACAATTTGTGGTGATAAAACAGTGGAAGAAGACGAAAGTGGATCAACTGCTGGGTAAATCCCAAGTTCTGAAATGGCCCTTGAAAGTTCTGTTGTTGCATCCAGATGAGCAAACGTCGTTGCTGGAGCAGGATCAGTATAATCATCTGCTGGCACATAGATTGCCTGGATTGATGTAATCGAACCATCGTCTGTTGATGTAATTCTCTCTTGCATCGCCCCCATTTCCGTTCCTAGTGTCGGCTGATATCCAACCGCAGATGGAATTCGTCCAAGTGTTGCTGACACCTCTGATCCTGCCTGTGTAAAACGAAAAATATTATCTACAAAAAATAAAACATCTTGTTTTTCTTCGTCTCTAAAATACTCTGCTACTGATAGTCCTGACAAAGCGACTCTTGCTCTTGCCCCTGGCGGCTCATTCATCTGTCCATAAACAAGTGACGTTTTCTTAAGTACCCCTGACTCCTTCATTTCATAATAAAGATCATTCCCCTCTCTAGTTCTTTCTCCAACTCCTGCAAAAACGGAATAACCACCATGGTGAGTTGCAATATTATTAATTAACTCCATAATTAAAACAGTTTTTCCAACTCCTGCTCCTCCAAAGAGACCAATCTTTCCACCTTTTAAATATGGAGCCAAAAGATCAATAACTTTAATTCCGGTAAAAAACGGTTCTAGTTTAGTAGATTGTTTTTTAAATGTTGGGGGCTTTCTATGAATAGAGTATGTTTTTTTAGCATTAATAGGTCCAACCTCATCAACAGGCTCCCCTATTACATTTATAATTCTGCCTAAAGTTTCGGCGCCTACTGGAACCTGAATTGGTTTTCCTGTATCAGTGACTTTCAATCCCCTGGCCAGACCGTCAGTTGAGTCCATTGCAATACAACGAACAATATTGTCACCTAAATGTTGTGCGACCTCTATTGTTAAATTCCACTCTTCATTTGAAATCGTTTTATTCGTTACCTTTAGGGCATTGTAAATTTCAGGAATATTTCCATCTACAAATTCTACATCTATTACCGCGCCCATAATTTGATTAATACTTCCGTAATGCTCAGACATTTAATCTTCTCCTTAACTATTTTTTAAAGACTCTGCACCTGAAACAACTTCAATCAACTCTGTTGTAATAGCGGCTTGCCTTAATTTATTCATTTTTAAAGTAAGTGTTCTTATTGCTTCTTTGCAGTTATTAACAGCACTTTCCATTGCTGCCATTCTTGATCCATGCTCTGCTGCTGTAGCATCTAAAATGCAAGTATATAAACTATTTATATAAGCCTGTGGAATTAAAGAATCTAAAATTTCATGAGCACTTGGTGCATATTTAAAATCAGAAGAAAATTCTTTTACCAAATTTTCTTTTTCAGACTGGTCCAAAGTAATTGGAAGCAGTTGACTTACTGTGGGAGTAAAACTTATTGCTGATTGAAATTCATTATAAGCAACATAAATTTTACCATATTCATCATTATCAAACAGTGTTGATAGTTCCTCAGCTACGCCTTGAACTTCTAAAACAGAAGGTGATCCTTTTTCAAAATGATAAGTTTTATCAATGTCTGCTTTTTTTGCAATGATATCTCTAACTTTTTTTCCAATAAAAAATACTTTTATATTCTCTTTATCATCTTCAATAAATGCTAATACTTTTTTAGCTAATTGAGAATTATATCCTCCGCACAATCCCTTATCTGCAGAAATAACCAGTAAAGCCTTCTTTTTATTTTCGCTTTCTACCAAAAAATCATGAGAATAATTTTCAACTAAAGCAGATACTGTACGAATTGTTTTGTCTAACTCCTGAGCATAAGGTCTTGCACCAACTATTGCCGCCTGAGCTTTTGCAAGCTTTGCAGCAGATACAAGTTTCATTGCAGACGTTATTTTAAAAGTACCAGTGATACTTTTAATTTTCTTTTTTAAATCCTTTATATTGGCCATTTGGTCCTTCTAAACTTTAATATTTTTTTGTTGCAACAAAACTTATAATTATCTCTCTTAGTTTTTTATCTAAGTCCTCAGAAATGCCCTGATTGCTTTCTAAATCTTTATAAGTTTCTGTCTGTTTATTTTTGAAATGATCAATTAAGTCTCTTTCAATATCTGCAATATTCTTTACTGGAATGCTATCAAGAAGTCCTCTTGTCGCAGCAAAAATAACAATAACCTGATCACTCACAAGCATTGGCACATATTGATCTTGTTTTAAAAGCTCAACAAGTCTCTCCCCTCTAGATAGTTGCCTTTGAGTGGCATCATCAAGATCAGATCCAAAAGCTGCAAATGCTGCAAGCTCTCTATATTGTGCCAAATCAAGCCTTAATGATCCTGCAACTTTTTTCATGGATTTAACTTGTGCTGATCCACCAACTCTTGAAACTGAAATACCTACATTTACTGCTGGTCTTATTCCCGAATTAAACAGATCTGATTCTAAAAATATTTGCCCATCTGTAATTGAAATTACGTTGGTTGGAATATATGCAGCAACGTCCCCCTCTTGAGTCTCAATTACTGGCATTGCCGTAAGTGATCCCGCTCCCATCTCATCTGACATTTTTGCTGCTCTCTCTAGTAATCTTGAATGTAAATAAAAAACATCACCAGGAAATGCTTCTCGTCCAGGAGGTCTTCTAAGCAAAAGTGACATTTGTCTATAGGCTTGAGCTTGCTTTGTTAAATCGTCGTAAAAAATTACAGCATGTTTTCCATTATCTCTATAAAACTCTCCCATTGTGCAACCAGCATATGGTGCAAGAAATTGCAGTGGTGCAGTATCTGATGCAGTCGCTGAAACTATAATTGTATAATCGAGGGCTCCTGCGTCTTTTAGTTTTTGTTGTACTTGTCTTACTGTTGATTGTTTTTGTCCAATGGCGACATAAATACAAACAACTCCCTGACCTTTTTGGTTAATAATTGTATCAATTACAATCGCAGTCTTTCCTGTTTTTCTATCTCCAATTATTAACTCTCTTTGTCCTCTACCAATCGGAATCATGGAATCAATTGCCTTTAGACCTGTTTGTAAAGGTTCATGAACAGACTTTCTTGCAATAATCCCTGGAGCTTTTATTTCAACGTTACGCTTTTCAGTTGTTTCTAGTTCTCCAAGCCCATCAATTGGCTCTCCAAGTGGATTTACAACTCGTCCTAAAAGAGCGTCCCCAACAGGCACTTCAACAATTTTTTCTGTTCTTTTTACTGTTGTTCCTTCCTTAATTGCAAGATCTTCTCCTAGAATTGCAATACCTACATTATTGCTTTCTAGATTTAAAACCATTCCTTTTGTTCCAGTAGCAAACTCTACAAGCTCTCCGGCCATAACATTTTTCAATCCAAATGCTCTTGCAACTCCATCTCCAACAGTCAAGACTGTTCCAACTTCATCAACCAATAACCTTGTCTCAAACCCTTGTATCCTGTCTTTAATGATGCTTGTAATTTCTTCTGGTCTAATTGACATCTTTTACCTCATATAAATTTATGAATTTAAAATTTCTCTTTTTAATTTTTCCAGCTGACTCTCAACGGAAGCGTCAAGTTGAAAATCTCCTACTGTTACCTTGTAACCTGCAGAAATATCATTATTAATTTTATAATCTAATTTTATCTCTTTATTTAACTGTTTTTTCAAATAATTACTAAGCTGCTCTTTGGTTTTACTGTCCATCTCTTTAGACGATCCCTCTATTGTTCCTCGCATAAACCCTTTTTTATCATCATCAATTACAATTATCTCTTTAAAGATCATAGGAAGCTGTCCTATTCTTTTTTCTAATAACAGGTAATTAATAAAGTTTTTAAAAAGATTGGATAACTTAACTTTATCAATAATCTCATTTACTACTGTTGTTTTTTCTTCAATTGTAAACACTTCTAAAAACAAGAATGTTTCAAACTGATTGTTAGAGTTAATAAGATTATTAAATTGAATCATCTCATCTGCAATATCAATTTTTAACTCTAGCGCAAGTTCATACATTGCTTTTGCATACGATTTTGCTATATTTGAAGCTGTACTCATATTAACTCTCTATATTTTTTCCATCAGTTTTTTTGTTATTTTATCTTTTAGAAGCAGATCTTCTCCAATATATTTCTTTGCATTTTCAACAATTTTATTAACTAATTGTTCATCTAATTGCTTAATTAGTTGCTGTTTTTCACTAAGAAGTCTACTTTCACTTTCTTTATAAATTCTTTGAATTTTTTCTTTTGAATTAATTTCAATTTCTTCTTCAAAAGTTTTAGAGTCTGATTTCGCTTCATCTAAAATATTTGTGGCATAGGATTTTAAATTATTGTTTTTTTCAATATACATTTCCAACTTAATCTGAGCCTCTTTATCTTTTTCTTCCGCTATGTCATAATCTTCTTTTACTTGCTCGGCATATTGAAGAAATGATTTTCCTATTGATTTTTTTATTAGTATTGCAATCCCACCAAAAACAAAAATAAAAGTTATGAATTTCCATTTTAAATCCCAAGGAGTTGGGTGATGAACTGCTGCTGAACCATGCTCCGAAGCATTTACAATACTTGTTAAAAAATTAAGTATAATAAAAAATTTAAAAAACATTCATTCCTCTAAATCTCAAGTTAATTTTTCTATAATTTGGTTCGTATATTGTTCCGCATCTTTAAAGATTTCCGTTCTTTTCTGTTCAACTTCCAAATCAATTTCTTTCTTTTTTAGCTCCATCTCTTTTGCAACTTCTTTTTCTACCGCTTCTATCTTTACTGCCTGATCTTTTAATATTTCAACTTTTCTAATTTTTAAAAAAGAGCTCGCTTCGGTATAAACCTCGTCAATTTTTTCATTATATTCAACATGCAGTTCATCTGCTTTTTCTTTTTTTTCATCTGCTAGTTTTGAGCGTTTGACCGTTTGTTTCTCTCTTAATTCTAAAACAAACTGCAATTTCTTAAAAAGTAACATTTTTAAAATAAGAAAAATTATTGCAAATAAAATAAACTGATAAAAAAATGTAAAATCTAAGCCAAGTTTTTCTAAAATCGGAAGAATTGCGTCCATATATTAAAAACCTCTATGGAAAAAAATCATGTAATATTTATTAATGATAAAAATCATCTAAGCTTATTATTCATATCGAAGTATAAACGTAATAGATAAACTGAAGAGAGTGTATCGTCAAGAACTTATAGTATTTGTTTGACTATTAAAATTGCTTATAAACATCTAAGATTACTTATAATTATGCAGGAAATTTAACCCTGGTCCCTCATTTTTGTTGTACCATGAAAAATCACTCCCTCTTCAACAATTAAACTTGGGGTAGTTAATGTCCCTTCAAATCTAGCGGGCTTAATTATTTCAACCCGTGAACTTGCCTTAATATTACCTTTAACAATTCCAGAAATAAGAATAACATTTGCATTTATATCTGCGTTAATTACTGCACCTTCTGAAATTATTACGGTGTCATTTGAAAAGATACTACCGTTAACTATTCCAGCTATTCTTGCTACGCCATTAAAAGAGAGATTTCCTTCAAATTTACATCCCTCTTCAATTATTGCTGAAATATCATCTTGTTTGCTCAATGTTCCCTTCCATTAACTTCTTTTCAGTAACTTACCATCAACTTTTAAAAAAATATACAACTTAATTTGATAAATATTCATATATGTCGTTAAACTCAGCCTCATTACTAAATTTAATAACAATTTTTCCCGTACCATTATCCTTGGCAGTAATATCAAAATGAAAGCCTGTTTTTTGCTCAAGTTTATTTTTAAATGAATCTATTTTTTCATTAAAAAAAGGGTTTCTTTTCTGATCCTTTGGCTTATTTTTTGCTTTTTTAATTAATTTTTCTAACTCTCTAACAGATAACTGTTTTACCGCTGCTTCATTAGCAAACCTTATTGCGAACTCTCCCTCTTTTATAGAGGCAAGTATTTTTGCATGTCCAAATGAAATTATTTCCTTTTGTAGTAACTCAATAACTTCTCTTGGAAGCTTTAGAATTCGAAGAAAATTTGCAACTGTAGACCTTTCTTTACCTACTTTTTTGGCAACATCTTCTTGTGATAATTTGAAATCGTCCATTAACTGGTAATATGCCAATGCCTCTTCTACACAATTTAAATCTGCTCTTTGAACATTTTCAATAATGGACATTAACATTTTATCTTTATCTGTTGCCCTCTTAACAATAACAGGAACCCTGTCTATACCTAAACTAATTGATGCTCTTAACCTTCTCTCGCCAGCGATAAGCTCATATCCCCCATCTACAAGTGAAACCATTAGTGGTTGAAGAATTCCATTTTCCCTTATTGAATTCGTTAAATCCTCTAAGTCTTTTTCTTTAAATATTTTCCTTGGTTGGTTTTTATTGACAATAATCTTTGATATATCAACTAGAAGTGGACTACCATCACTCATAAACTCTTGATTGCTTTTTTTCTCTTCAAATTGACTTTTTAAAGTTTCACTCACTACTGTTTGAGGTGTATCTTGAAGTAAAGATGCAATCCCTTTTCCTAGTGCTAATTTTTTTGCCATTTTTTACTCCTATATTAAAATTCTTTCTTCTGTATTTGTGCTTACTTCTTTTGTCTGATTGGCCAAGCCTTGTACTATTAACTCTTTTGTTAGTGAAAAATATGCTAATGAGCCTTTTGAATCAACATCATAAAGAACAATTGGTTTTCCAAAACTGGGACATTCAGATAGTTTAACGTTTCTAGGAATTACGGAATTAAAAACAACATTTCCAAAATGATTTCTAATTTCTTCGGAAACCTGCTTGTGTAAATTGTTTCTACTATCAAACATGGTTAATACTATTCCCAATAAACTTAATTCTTTATTAAGAGAAGCTTGAATAAGCTTCATTGTCTTAATAAGCTGTGCAAGCCCTTCCATTGCAAAATACTCCGTTTGTAACGGCACCATAATATGGTGCGCTGCACAAAATGCGTTTACAGTCAGTAACCCGAGTGATGGAGGACAATCAATAATGATATATTCATATTGACCTGCTATTTCATCTACTGCCTTTTTTAATTTAAATTCTCTGGCCAAGACGCTCACAAGCTCTATTTCGGCTCCAATTAAATTATTATCTGCTGGACAAATATCCAAAAGGGGTAGTTCTGTCTTTTGAATAATCTTTTTTATTTTCTCCTCACCAATAATTGTATGGTAAATATTTTTATGAATGAAATCTTCTTTTTGAAGTCCAAGACCAGCACTCGCATTTCCTTGAGGGTCCAGATCAATAAGCAATGTTCTTTTTTCTGCGACTGCAAGACAAGCGGATAGATTTATAGCCGTTGTTGTTTTCCCAACGCCACCCTTTTGATTTGCAATTGCAATAATTTTTGTCATAAAATTCTCCAGAATTTTGTAAAAATATTTCTACTATATTTTTAAAGTAACTCTGAAAATTTGACAAGCTTTTTGTTTGTTTTTTTTAATGTTCCACGTGGAACTTTTGATGTTTCAAATAAAACGATGGTTCTTTCAAGCCTATTATCTATTTTTATATTAAACTTTTCTAAAAGTTTCCAATTACTATTGACAGATTGAAGGTCTTCTTTATTGGAAAGATGTGGCCCCTTATAAAAAACTACTCTTAAATGGCTATCAGTGCATATTTTGCTGAGAATAGTATTTATATCCCCAAAACTCTTAAATGTTAAAATGGCATCCTTGTCAAAGAATAGTTCTTCGTATCTATATTTAAAAAGTTTTGCATTAACTATGCTTAATCTCTTAGAAATAAATTCTACTGCTTTTACCTTTTTTCCTCTTGTTTCTATTCCATAAAACTGCTTATTAGGAAAAAACTTGGCTAAAGGCAGTACTGGAAACCCTCCACCAAAACCGATATCAATTAAGGGAAGATTGCTAGTTATCAACTCATAAAGGATGGGAATTGTGGCCATGGGAACAATTGAATCTAAAACCTGCTTAAGGTAAAATTCGTCCCTATCAATAATCCTGGTAAGGTTAATTCCTTCAAGTTCTGTTGTTAATAGTGAAACATATGCATCAGAAAACGATTTAAGCTCATCATTAGACAGATCAGTCACAATAAGCTACCAACGACATAAGAGATGGTTGCCGGCCGAATGCCACTGATTTGTTTTAACTGCAAAATATTTTTGGGCTTATATTTGGTAATTCTTTGTCGACACTCATTTGAAATATTATCTGAATCTGAAAGTTGTTTCCAATCTATTTTTGAAAGTAGAACTTTTTGAACATTTCTATTCTGACTGCTGGCCCTGGAAATATATCCAGAATACTTGGCATTTATTGCTACATTTTCAATTACATCCTCTCTAAACTTCACTCCAAGACTGATGAGCTCTATTGTCAACGTAGCAACACAATCAAGCTTAGGACGTTTAATAAGATCAAAAAGAGAAAGATTTGGTCCTATGGGACCATAGTTATTTATCTCAAAATAGTGTTGAACTGTTGAGTTTTGCGAGTAAATATAGGCGCTTACAAGCTTACCTAACAGCGCATGTTCATGCATAAATTCTTTTTGCCATGCATCAAGCGGGTTTTGCTGTCTAAAAAGTACCCTATATTTTGACATCCTCTCAACAACATTATCTTCTCTAATAAATAATCTATTTTCGGCCCTAGCAGTAAACAAACGATAAGGTTCATCTAAAACAATACTAGTAATATCATCTATTAAAACCCCAATATAACTGTCATTTCTACTCAAAATAAGCTGATCTTTATTTAAATTTTTTAGAGATCCATTGATACCTGCAATTAACCCTTGTCCTG
>DAOVTR010000216.1 GCA_030633015.1 Bdellovibrionales bacterium | reverse complement strand
TAGTTCCAGCGGCAATATTTAGAATCGGATCATTCATATCTGCTTGTTCGAGTATTATATGTTGATTCCTAAGCTCTTTTCTATGGCCTGCAAGATACTTTAATGTTTGATCTGTAACCTGCATTACACCTCTAGCATATCCGGCCCTTTTCCCTGCAAATGCTTTTGCATTTGGTTTAAAAGATGACTCTATAGCAATCATAACTTTAACAAAATCAGGATCAAGAGGAATTTTAGGTTTTAAGATGTCGTTCCAATACTTAACCCACCCATCAATTAAATAGTCAAACTTGTTGCCATTTTTATAACCCAGGTTGTTGTTTTTTATTTTTGTCTTTCTTTTTTTGAAATAGGTATTTGCTATAAGGTAAGTTCATCGCCATATAAAGTATCTTTTCTTGATCTATTTTTTACACAACTACCTTTGCGATAATGTTCTTTTACATTAAATTTCTTACGAGCGTGAGCATCCACAATAGATGAGCTTCTCCAATGATATCCAAGAGGACATTTTCTCCACTTGTGTCCTTTTTTACCATAATCGCTACCCGTTACATATTACTTTGAGTCTTTTTATTATCATATGCCCCTCTACTTATTTAGTCAGAAGACCAAGAAGTTTTTTATTAAGGTAGTAATTTTCTTTTCCTCTTTTATGTTTTTCGAGCAACTCTAATTCAACTAGTTGCTCTAAATACTTTGTCGCACTATTGCGGTGAACGCCTAACTCTGCAACCATAAACTCAATCTTAGTATAGGGATGCTTAAATAAATTATTTATAAGCTCATGACTATAAATTTTAGGAAGGTTCGATTTAATAATTTTTTTATAGTCTGCAATTAATTTAACCAAGCTTCGAATTATTTCTGAAGTACTAGTCGCTGTTTCATTCAATGCTTTCATCATAAAAATTAACCAAGGTTCCCAATTACCTGTCTCTCTTACTGCTTGCAATAATCCATAGTACTCAGATTTATTTCTATTGATGTATCTTGAAAGGTACAGAATAGGACTACTCAAAATATCTTGTTTTACAAGATAAAGAACATTGATGATTCGCCCAGTTCTTCCGTTGCCATCATAAAAAGGATGAATTGTTTCAAAGCGATGATGAATGAGTGCCATCTTTATTAAATCATCAAACTTTGAAAGACTATCATCATTGATAAATTTTTCAAGTTCAGTCATCAATCGAATGACTTCATTCGATTCTTGAGGAGGTGTAAAAATAACTTCGCCGGTTAAATTATTCACAAGAGATGTTCCGGCCTGTGTTCTAAATCCTGCACTATTTTCTTCAACAGTCTTTTGAATTTCAATAACTATATTATTTGTTAATAGACCTGAATCTTTAACTAAATTATATCCAATCTCAAGCGCATTGGCATAATTATGAACTTCCTTTGACTGTGTAGAAATGAAGCTTTTAGCGGGATAATTACTTTGGTAAAGATCGTCTTGAGTCGTTACAATATTTTCAATTTCAGAACTGGCCTTGGCCTCCTGTAGCGCAAGTGTTGAAATTAGAATATTTTGATTAGGAATAGTTAAGGCCAATCCCTTTAACTCTCCAAGAGCACGATAAGCTAAGGCCATTTCTTTTAGAACAGCCTTTGTTTCAATATCACCTAACTCACTAAGATCCGTTAAATACTTATGATCCACAAAACACCTCATGCACAAAAAATGCTATTTCTTGTTCATAATAACACAATATACACAAATTTGCATAGAATCTTATGCATATCAGGAACACATGTACAAAAACTGTCTCTTTCTTATGGGTATAAAGTCGGATTGAGTCGGACTCAAGTAAATTAAATGAATCAACTGCCTTATTTTATTAGCTTATGCCAGAGTTGAAGCAGTTCAGGCAAATTCTTTACAAACCTAAATAATATCAGTACGTTACAGCATGCCAGAACTACCCGAAGTAGAAACAATAAAAAAACAACTGGAAGTCCATCTTCCCATTGATATTACAAAAACATCTTTTTCTAAATGTCATAAATCAATTGTTAAAACAAAAGAATTTGGGCCCGACTCATTTAAAATTTTAAGTTTTTATCGCCATGGTAAAAATCTTATATTCAATCTTGATAAAGAGAGATTCATCTACTCTAATTTTGGTATGTCTGGTGGATGGAGAGTGAGCACTACTCCAATAAAAGAAAAACATGGTCATATAAACCTCATCGGAAAAAACAGTAGTGGTGCAATTTATCTCTCTTACGTTGACCCTCGAAGATTTGGAAAAATGCATTTTGTTGGTAGGGAAAATTTAAAAATATTAATTGATAAACTTGGTGTTGATATTTCAACACCAAGTTTTACCAAGGAATATGTTGCAGGGGTCTTTAAAAAACATCCCAAGCGTCCCCTTAAGCCACTTCTTCTGGAACAAAAATACTTTGCAGGAATTGGTAACTACATTGCCTGTGAAATTTGTGCCAGATCAAAAATTCATCCAACCCGCCTAGCTGGAGATATAAAACCAAACGAAATAAAAAAAATCATAAAGGCCACTGCAATTGTTTTAGAGGGAAGTATAAAAACTAACGGGCTGACCTTCCATGGGGGATACTCTGATGCCAGCGGAGATAAAGGTCGTGGCCTTCAACACTTAGTTGTTTTCTACCAACCAGTATGCAGAATGTGCAAGATAACCAAAATAGAAAAAATTACTTTGGCAGGTAGGGGAACTTACTTCTGCCCTAGCTGCCAAAAATAATCTTTAGTGATCTTTACTTAGATCTTCATATCCAGTGATCATGGCCTTCACGTTAGAAAATACAGTGTGACCTGTTGTTGTCATATAGATATGAATTAGTGCAAAACTAATAATTAAATATGATCCAAAAGTATGTAAAATAGCAATCATATCAAGTCTTCCACCAAAGAAGTTATCCGCAAGTTCTGGAAAATAATAATATAAAAATCCAGTAGCAATTTGTAGAGGAATTAAAAACAGTTTAAAAGCAACATAAGTTAATCTTTGAAGAGGATTCATTTTAGATAATTCTGTTTTTTTATGTGGATGATGTTCACCTTTAAAAATTCCATACCCATAATATCTCATAACCGCAAAAAGGTTTTTTTGAGTAGGCATAAACTGTTTCCACTCTCCTGTTGTAATAATCCAGAAGAATACAAATAAAATTAAGATGGCCCATACCCAAGCTAACAGCTCATGGTAATAAACTGCTTTTTCAAATCCAAAACAATTAAAAAGACCGTGTACCTCTAGCCCTGTAAAAAATAGTGCAAAGATTAAAAATGCTTGAGACCAGTGCCAGATTCTTTCAAATTTTTTATAAATTAAAACTAATTCACTCATATCTTATTCCTTGTTATTTTTTCTTACTAGTTAAATATCTAAGAAGTCCATGTCCAAAAGCAGCACCAATACTACCTAAAATCATAAGCAGCCCTAAAATATCAATCCACTTATTTCCATCTCTACCCGGCAGATAAAAATCTTTTAACTGCTCTAATCTCCCATTACTCTTATGGCACTCTTGGCAGCTTACTGCGTTCTCTTTAGGTGCAACCATGTGCTTAATAGGCCAATAACCATTGGTTTCAATGAAATCAAATTCACCAGAAAATTCAACACCATTATATTCAGATCCTTTTTCGATTGCTAACTTCCAATCAAAATTCTTCCAATAAGCTCCTGATGCTTTTTTTCCAAATAGCTTAATTGGCAACATTACTTTATTTATAGTGTCATATGGCTGCTTTCCAGTATGGATTTTAAAAGGCCAAATACGAGCTAACTTATCATCATAGTCACCTGTTGGAGGATTAACATCTACCACTTTAGTGTCATCTATTTTATCAAAAACTGTAAGCTGTTTAAGCTCTCCTTTATACCAACGATACTCAGGAACTACGTTTTCACCATAAACAAAACTTCCTTTTTTAGTCATATATTTAACATAACCATTATCATCTTTTAATTTAAGATGCTTTCCATCTTTGTCAAATTTACCTGCAGTAGACCAATCCCAACTCAACTTTGTAGGTATTCCACCTCTTGCATATAACGGTATATGGCATGCTTCACAACTTACTTTCTTTGAATGGTTATTTAACCTTGCTGATTCATGTGGTACTTGTCCGTGACACCCTTGACAAGAAATAGTCTTACCTAAGTGTTTCTCTTTACCTCTTAATTTCTGATCTAAATTCTCATATGCCGCCTTATTATAATATCT
>DAOVTR010000353.1 GCA_030633015.1 Bdellovibrionales bacterium | reverse complement strand
CTCCTTTTATTTTTCTCTTATTTACAATTTGATTTAGTATATATTGATTACGATCTGATTTTTCTCCATATTCTTCTGGAACAAAATTAATATAAGAAACTAAATATCTTAAATAGGAATTTCCAAGCCAAGTAGAACTACCAATTCCCTCTTTTAATACCTCAACATAATTATTAAAATTAGGTGACCCGACAAACTTTCCCATGGCCCTTTTAAGTTCAACTGATGTTACTCGTTTAGCGCGAGAAACAACTTTTTTTCTATATCTAATTCTTGCTCGATATAAATCAACATTTTCTTTTTTTAATAAACCATTAATCATTTTAAAATTTTCTTACTAATTTAACCATTTGTAAATTATGGACTGAATTTTTCTTCATGATTTAAAAGCCACTGCTTTCGCCATATTCCGCTAGAATATCCCCCAATAGAACCATCATGAGCAATTACTCGATGACAAGGTATAATTATTGGAAGACTATTTTTTCGATTAACACTTCCTACGGCCCTAAATGCGTTATTATGCCCAGAAATTTCTGCAATTTCTTTGTAAGACTTTGTAGCAGCATATGGAATAACGCTTATTGTATTTAATATTTGTTTAGTAAAATCTGTCCCCTGTAACTGTATTGGCAAGTCAAAAACCTCTCTTGTGCCAGCAAAATACTCTTCTAGCTGCTGTGAGGTTAATTGAGTTATGGTATTTACCAACTCAGTAGGCACAATCTCTTTTAAATCAACAAATTCCAACTGCTCTAAATGATTAGGTCCTGCAATAATCTTTATAATACCAATGGGTGTTTTAAAATATTTTATAAATTTCTTCATTTAATAATCATAAGCAATTTAGATTAATAAAATCAGTTAAATATTCAATTTTTTTAATGTTTTACCCATTATTTGACGATAAATCATTTAGGAATTTTATGCTTAGACAAACAATATTTATATTCACATTTTTGTTACTTTTTAATGTAGCATACGGTGATACGGTTGGTGCTCCATGTTGCAACCAAGTCGATATAAATAACTCAATTCCAGATGATATTGTCCTAATGATTGTTCATATTATGGGATCTGAAAAATCCGATAGATATTTTGAGTATGCTAAGACCATTATCCAAGATATTAAAGATTATAAAGAAATTTTCAACGAAGAAAATGATAAACTAAATATGGCCTTTACTTTTTATCTGCTTCGAAGCTTTTCAAAAATGGATAATATAGCCTTTGAGGCTGATGAAATTATTGCGATTTTAAATATTGTCAAAGATAGATATAATTTTAACATACCAGAAATTACTTTTACTATAATTAATCAAATTGAAACAATAAGCATCAATCATGATGAAAATGGAATAAAAACCATTCAACTATTTAATAAAGATAAACAAGATATTAGTTTTAATTTATCACATTTATTCGATAAGGAGAGCAAAGTTATAATAACTGATTTCAGTATTAAAAATGGTACAAAAATCAAATTTATAGATGAAAATATTTATAAAAAAAATAAATTATACACATCTGTTGATTCAAAAATACAAAACTTTTTTAAAAGAGATCCCATGCTTGATGGAAAAGAAACTGCAATGATGCAAGTTGAAAAAGAGGAAGCTTTAGAATTTTTAGAAAAAGCTCCACAACCTTCAAGCAATTTACCTCTTGATAAAATGTATGTTGAAATTGAGGGCTTTAACTTTAAATTTATAAAAAATGGAAAAGAGAGGTCTGCTAGCATTAAAGATGCTGTCCTAGTTCCAGGGATAAATGGTCAAAAAAGTGATCGCTATGACAATGATAATAGACCTACTTGCTACGTTTATTTAGAAGACATTCCATGGGGACTGTTTTCATTTGATCTGACAGTACCCCTTTAAAGTCATATTAAAGGTAACACATCTAAACTGACCATATTTAACTAGTTTTATACTTCCAATAACTTATGCGCCATGAGTTAAACGCCATCTATTTACCATGTAAAGATGTAATGCTTCATAAAAACATTGACTCTAAGTATCTAAAATCTGTTATTACTATTAGTTCAACTTATACAAACTATTAGTAGCGGTGAGGTTGGTAATTAACTTAGCATCTTTTTATAAAAAGTCTGCCATCTTAATAATTTTGACAATCATTATTGCGTCTAACTCGGTCTTTGCAAATTTAAAAAATTGCCAAGAAGCTTCAATTCCATTTTTATTTCCAGAAATTAATTATGACTTTAATGCTGAACTACTTAAGATAGGTTTTGAAAAGGGTCAGTATGAAAAACTGTTAATTCGTGTAGAAAAAGCTACTTTTGGTCCATTAGAAAAAGAATACATACTTAATTCATTAAAACAAATACCTGAACCTAAAAAAGAGTTTGGACATATCTTGGATTATATAACACTGGTTAAAACTTTAAAAAGTCATCAAAAAAATGAAGCACTAAAGCAGCTTGCTTATATTGCAAATCCTAAGTTTGATAAAAAATATAAATATTTAAAACAATTTTATTATGTTGAAAAGAAAGTTACATCTTTTAGTAAAAGAGAATTCAAAAAACAGATTAAAAAAGTAGGAAAATCTGATATTAACCTATCTCCAGCGGAGATTGAAAAAATTGGCAAAAGCAATGCTTACAATAGAATAAATGAATATCGTCGCACAGTTTTAGGATGCTCTACAAAGACTTGGAATCCTCAGCACAGAACAGGTGCTAAACTATTTAAGAGATTAACAATTGGAATTGGATTTCTTTCGGCCGGTTACGGCTATAGCAAGGCCCACTGGGACGAAGAAAAAAACTCCATTTGGTTTAGAAAATTAGGATAT
>DAOVTR010000275.1 GCA_030633015.1 Bdellovibrionales bacterium | reverse complement strand
TTAAAAGGAAACCTGCCAAGCGGGAGGCCATCTTTTCAAAAATGAGGGATGCTCACGCAGATCATGAGATGAGTTTCAAGATGAAAAATCCAGAGACTGGCGTATATGATAAAATTTTCAGGGTTGAAGTTGATGGAATCGCACCACTTAAGAAAAAGCATTACGATACGCTAGTTAATTCCACAGAACCCATAATGCGCTCTTTAAGAAAGCTTCTTCAACTTGTCTATTCCGCAGAAAATCCAATCCTTGAAGATCTTGGAATTAAAAATTTAACTAAAAGACAAAAAGAGGTAATTACCGAAATAATAGAGACAGCTAAGGAGAGTATTTACTACGAAAAGGCTTTTGTTAATCCGGTAATGAAGGATTATCCATTTCTTCCAATTGGTGGATTTGATGCCAGCATAGGGGATCTTTCTAAAATGGATCCCGTCTTTTTTGAGTTTAATCTTGGTACGCCAAGTGGACTTAGCAATAATATTCAACTTCTAGAGATTTTAAGAAAACAAGATCCTGAGCTATTTGCAACAATTGCAGATCGTCTTCCTGTGGATAATACCTTTAAGATTCTTAAAAATGTTATTGATAGTAATGCCTTAAAATGGACTGGAAACAGAGATGGAATCTCTGTGGTAATTGGTCCAGGTGCAGCCAATGGAGCTCATCCAGATGTTGCTAGTATCTCTCTTTTTTCTGGAATGCCTCTTGTTAAGCCAAAAGATCTATATATTGATTCGTCTGGATCAGTTCGCTTAAATCAGAGACAGGGAAAAAATGATCCAATAGTGACTGGCATTTATGGAAGAATTGAAGAGTCATTTTTGCTTCAGTCCAATGAAAAATCAATTCCACTAATTGACCCACATTATATAGATAATGCTGAAATTGGAAAAAAACTTGGTCTTGATTTAAGGCCTGGAGCTAAATATAAATTCATAAAAAATAGTGATGATGAAATTATTGATGTTGCAAAAAATCTTGATGGTGAACCCATCTTTGAGGAAATTACTAACGCTGAAAAGCTTGGTATTGATCCAACAAATCCAAGCATTGACAATAAGTCACTTGTCGACGCTCTGTTGGCCAAAAAAATATATATTAGTAATGTTGGCGGCCGGGCCATAGACGATAAGCGAGTTTTTCAGATTATTTCAGAAACAATTGCTCCACATTTTAATCCTAAAAAGGTTCAAATTGCCCATCCACCTAAGACCTTAACTCAAAGTGAGTACCACCTTTTATATGAGGCTGAAAATTTTGATCAGTTTGTAATTAAGGCACCAGATATGTCAGGCGGAGAGGGTGTTTATCTAATGGTAAATTTAGATAAGTTGAAACAACTTGAAGTTATAGAGATGGTAAAAAGTGATCCTAAACGTTATATTGTCCAACGTTTTGCGGAGTTTACGCTTCTTACCTCTCCTGAGGTAGATCAAGCAACTGGCAAACTTAGTTATGGAACTATCGCAAATGATTGGCGAATATTTGTAATGATGGATGCTGATGGTAACGTAAAAGCTGGTCCTAATTCAGTTCTAGTTAGAACTGCAAAGGTTGGAAGTGCTTCTACAAATACCTCTTTAGGTGGAGGTTATGGGCTTGGAATTGTTTTAAAGGAAAGCGTTTCTAAAACGACTAAAGAAAAAATACTGCCTAATCCTCGACATAGTAATATTTCAAACACTTCACTTATTGATCTGAATAATTATTTGCATGATATTTTATATTATTTAAATGATTTTGATCTATTAACTATTGATGATTTTAAAAAACTAAATCTTTCAGATCAACATCGAAATCTTATTCATATTTTAGGTCGAGATAATTCTCCATATATTACAACCATTAGAAATTTTGAAGATGGTCTAATTTCGCTTGATGAATTTGTTTCTAAAACAGATCGATTTATTAGAGGACTTAGAAGTGATTCTCTGCCAGTAAAAGGTCTGTCTGATTACATTTCTAATATAGTAGACACTTTTAAAGTAAGTAAAAAATTCCAAAAATATTGGAAGTTTATGATAACTGAGCGGAAATTATCCAATAGGGTTGAGATAGAATATTTTAGTGAACCGTTTGAGACAACAGAGTTTGTTAGAGACGAAATCAGATATTCTAAAATAGTAGTTGGAAAATATCTGACTAGTAGCGATCCATACGTCAGTAAATATCTTGATAAGGTGCACGAGCTTGGGGGAGAGGTTCACTTTATTAAGCAAAAAAATGTTACAGAAGGTGTTTGGGATAGTGTTCCTGCTTCACCATATTTTGAGATTGGAAAAAATGGAGTGCCTGTTATTGCCATTGATTTAAGACAACCTAATGCTATACCTGCACTGGCCCATGAGTTGGAGCATTTTAAAGATTGGAAGATGATGTATGAGATGTTTTTAGATTTAGATTATACAAAATCTCAAGCGAAAAAAATGGCCAATGAAAAGATGATTACACCTGAATATGTTTATTCATCAGAGATGAGAGCTTTGAAGGCCGAAATTAGTGTGGAGAGTTCTATAAAATCTGATTTTAATTTAGCAGTTAGAAATAGACCTTCTGGTGATGATGATCTTAAGTATGTTTGGAGAATGAAATATCCAGAGGTTGAAGGCATTAGAAAGGTTTTTCAGAGATCTACTGGTAAAGAAATTGATCTTGCAAAAAAATGGATGGAAGACGCCATTGTGTTTGCCCTTGTCAGTAGAAGAGTAGGCCTTGAAAAAATCTCTCTTAAAGCTGATCAGCTAAAGACTCTTGGAAAGTTGTCTACCCAAGAGTATCAACTTCTTATTACAAAATATAATGATATGTCCTATCAACCTATTTTTAACTTTATATTTTCTCCTCCAGGTGAAAGAGATACCATAAACCGTTTCATCGGAGATGATTCTCTTAAATCACTGCTTGATCTTTTTTGGGATACCTATGGTAAAATCAATTTAGATCAATTTAAGTTAAGTATGGATGATTTGAAAATCCTACGGGGGGACTTTCAAAGACCTACCAATAGTGAGCTTACAACGCTCTCTGGAAGTCAGCAGCAACAATAATTTACTTATTTAAGTTTGGTTATGGATGCTCCATGTTTTAAAATTCGTGGAGTAATAAAGATAATCATTTCGGTATCATTTACAGTGTCTTTTTGACTTTTAAATAGCCAACCGAAAAATGGAATATCTTTTAGCCCTGGAACGCCATTGTCGTTTTTACTGATTGTTTTTTTGATGAGTCCGGCCATGGTGGCCGTCTCTCCACTTTTTACAATGATGGTGGTATTGGCCGAGTTTTCTACAATCCCTGGAATGCCATCAACAGCACTTCCCAGATCTGCTTCCGAGTTACTAACTGATATTTTAAGTTTTATCTCCATGTCACCTACAGCGGTAGGAGTGACATTTAGGGAGAGCCCAGCATTTATGGCCTGAATGCCGCCTGCTACAGTTCCTCCGTCTGCTGTTGTGG
>DAOVTR010000166.1 GCA_030633015.1 Bdellovibrionales bacterium | reverse complement strand
AGGCATAAGTTGGATAGGCGTCTCCAGAATAAGTTTTATCATCCCATTTTGTTCCAATGGGCCTGATGTATTGTTGAGTAGCTTCAAGCTCTCCATATTTTTGATTGTAAGATTTGATTGCAGTAATGATATCTTCTGAAGAGCTTTTTTCATCTATAAGACTTTTTTCGATAAGTTTATCTAAGATTTTCAAGGTGGCTTTTTTTATAAGATTGCCAACTACCATTGATGTTCTTGATGCTACAGTTGGCCCTGAGTCTGGAACATGTTTTGTATCAGGTCTTAAAATTACAACATGTTTATTGGCTACTCCTAAAGTTTCAGAAACTATTTGAGTAAAAATAGTATTTTTACCTTGCCCCATTTCAGTTGAGGAGGCCTTGACTATGATTTCACCTTCTTGAGTTGTGCTAACTTTCACAACAGATGCAAGTTGATCCTCTCCTGATCCAGTGAAGCCAGCCCCATGCATAAATGCGCTAAAACCAATGCCTTTTTTTATATGTGAATTATTGTTTTCTTTTTTATATTTTTTTATAAGTTCATAGTAGTTTGCGCGCTTTAGTGTTTGATCTAGCAATTCGCTGTAATTAATATCCTCTTTTACTTCTTGACCAGTAGCGAGGGTCTGTCCTTTTTTAATAAAATTTATTTTTCTAAACTCAATAGGATCCATATTAATTTCTAACGCAATATTATCCATATGTTTTTCAAGTGCAAATATGCTTTGAGGTGCTCCGAACCCTCTAAAGGCACCATGGGGAGGAGTGTTGGTTGCTACAGCTTTAGAGTTAATGGTTATATTATCGCAGTTGTAAGGGCCTGCTGCATGAAGAGTTCCTCTTGAAAGTACAACAGCAGACAAAGAGGCGTAAGCTCCACCATCTAATGTGAAATCAATTTCCATTGCTAAAATTTTACCATCCTTTGATATGGCCGTTTTGTGTTTGGTTTTAGAAGGGTGTCTCTTAGTGGTAATTGCAAGATCTTCTGTTCGACTATAAATTAGTTTAACTGGCCTTTTTGCTTTCCATGATAAAAGAGCACAGTGCCCTGCTATAATTGAAGGATAATCTTCTTTTCCTCCAAAAGCTCCACCAGTCTCAGTTTGAATAATTCTAATTTTATCTGATGGTAGTTGAAACAGATCAACCATTGCACTATGTACGTAGTAAGGGCATTGCATCGATCCCCAGATCGTTACATCCGACCCTGGATTAGATTTTGCAATCATTCCATTATTTTCAATATACATGTGTTCTTGTGCGCCAGTAGTATACTCTTGGGTAATAATAGTATCTGCGTTTTTCCAAACGTTATCAGTGTTGCCTTTTTTAATGTTATAAGTTTTAAGGACATTATCTTTGCCCCAAATAATTTCATCTTTTGCAAGAGATTCATCAATGGAATAGATACCAGGAAGCTCACTACAGATAACATCAATATGCTTAAGGGCCTTTTGAACTAAATGTTTGTCTTTATGTGCAATAAGAGCGCATGCCTCACCTGGATAGTTTATATTTTTTTCCACGAGATATTGCCAATCGTCTTCAATCATTGAAACAATATTTTTTCCAGGAAGATCCTTGTGAGTAACAATAGTAAATTCATCCCAGTTTATTCCATCTTTAAAAATAATATCTTGTAAGATACCTCTTGAAATCGGGCTTCTAACAGTTGCAGCATAAAGCATTTCAGGGAAGGTAATATCATCTATATATTGGGCCTTTCCAGTTAACTTGTCATGGCCTTCAGTTCTTTTAAGATAGCTTTTCTTGCTCATAATTTTTCCTTTGAAAAAGCATATTCTTTAAAGAAAATTTTGGCAAATATCAGCTACTTAATATATAAAATATATAAATATTACGCATGGCGTCGACAACGATCTCAATTAGGGGTATTATCACAGGACTTCTTTGGAGCTTATTTATGAATAAAATCGTGTTGGTATTTTTAATTTCTGGTTTATATATAACTGGTCTTTTTGGATCTACGTCTATAAATAATCGAAGCCATTACAAACATTTGCAAAAAAGTTTTGCTAAATCTTATGATTTAGACTCTTTTGAAAATATACCAATTGAAAAAAGAGTTAATTGTACAGGTGTAACTAAAAATGGACGAAAGTATAAAATTGAAAATTTTAAAGCAATTGTTGATTATCAAAAAGTGTTATTACTTCCAAGACAGTACTCAATTGTTTTCTTAACTGCTAAGAAAAATTACAGTGTCTATTTTAACAATAGAGATCTTTCAATTGATAATATTGATTATCAAGGCATGACGAGTTTTAATAATAAAAAATGTATGAAATCAGCAGTAGAATGTTTAAACGATGCTTTTTTAAAGGCAGATGAGAAATTTACTGAAGGAAAATTTAGTGTGGCAAGAATATCTGCAGATAATAAGTTAATTATTTATCAGGCACAAAGAACCTTTAAAAAAAATAATCAGGATAGTTTTTTTCAGTGTGATATCTAGCTTAGAAATCGGTTATATGATTTACTAGTTCAGGATCTTCAATAAAAATATTTGAGTTCTTTTGATACGAATGGATTATGTAATTTCTTCTTTGATCATCTTGATTAACTGGATCTTCAAAGTGCCATTTTCTAAGATAATATTCTTGATGGTCGTCAATTTGATAATTGTATCTAACAGCAAAATAAAAAATTGCTCTTGCTACATTTCCTTTATGGTGGTCTGGTGGTTCAAAACAGCGGTTGTTATAAGCACTATATCCACGATAACTTCCACCGTGCTCCCAGTGAACTTCTTCTACCTCACAAAATGGAAAGCTAGATCTAACTGAGTTTGTGTCACTGGTTGCAGGATAGAGATGGTGAAGATCACTAACTTTGGGCGATCCTTTTGCTCCTTTAGATTTTGGCCATGTGTGTTCGCAATTCATTTTTTTATGATCCGGTATTTTACCTGATACAACGCACTCTTTTGGAGAATAAACAGAACAAACTTTTCCGTTATAAGCATCGAGCTTGGAAAACATAATGGTTTTTGCTTTGGTATATCCTATGGCATGGTGACCTTGAGACATAAACGATTTTAATTTTTGTTTGAGCTGAATACTATTTAGATTATAATACTGCTGATAATTTATACCTATGGGTTGGGTAAATCCTACAGAAATGGTTACAAATAAAATAAAACAGAAAAACTTTGTTTTAATGATACGCTCCATAATAAAAAAAATAGTTATACTAAGGGGTAGGTCTAAATGCAAAAAATAATTGTTAGATTGAGCTAATTATCTAGTAAACATATTAATTATTGAACCTAAGTCATTGCTTTCTCCAACGCTTTGATTTGCGCCAAATCTTGATGCTGAAATTACTCGATCAGCTAAACGGGAAAATGGAAGAGATTGTAACCAGACATAGCCTGTTCCAGATAGAGTGGTTAGAAAAAGCCCCTCTCCTGAAAAAAGCATGGATTTAAGGCCCCGAACCATCTGAACGTCATAATTGATACCTTTAGTAAAAGCGACAAGACTTCCAGTATCAACCCTTAAGGTTTCATTAGTAAGCTTTTTTAAAGAGACAGCGCCACAGGCATGAACAAATGCCATTCCATCTCCTTCTAACCGTTGTAAAATAAATCCTTCACCTCCAAAAAAGCCAGCTCCTAGTCTTTTCGCAAATTCAATATTTATTCGTGTTCCTTTTGCTGCACATAAAAAAGCATCCTTTTGACAAACTACTTCCCCTCTCAATTTGGTTAAATTTATGGGAATTATTTTGCCTGGAAAGGGAGCAGAAAAAGCAACATGACTTTTTCCAACTTGGTGGTTTGTATAATGGGTAAGAAAAAGTGACTCTCTGGTTAGAACTCTTTTTCCCACATCAAGTATTTTATCAAAAAAACCGGCATTGGGTTTTGAGCCATCACCCATTTTTGCTTCATAATCTATCCCATCGTGCATATACATCATGGATCCAGCTTCACCAATAACCGATTCACCTCGATCAAGTTCGACCTCTACATATTGCAGATCATCGCCATAAATTTTATAATCAATTTCATCTGATTTCATGTCTACCTTCTCTTGTGTATAATATCACCAACTAGAATCATTTGATTGTTTGATGGTGAAAAGCATTTATGTTTTTCTTTTATCTTACCTTGTTTGCAATAAAGAGTGATCTTTTCAAAAGGATATGGGCCGTACTCTTTATCATTACCTCTAATTATCCATTTATGTTTCCACGGTTCATCTCTAGGAGATAAACTTGATGAGGAAAGAGCATTCATTTGATCCATCTCATCGTCTAAATTAATATCAGATTCAAAGCTTGGAGGGGTATGCTTTGACCTAGAAGACCTTTTAAATGGGTCTCTAGGTGGACTAGAAGCGTGAGGAATTGTTTTTTTATTTCTTTTGAATAAGGATCCTGTAAAAACTCCAATCATGGCTGCAAAAATAGCAATTTTAAATAAGCTAGATATTAGAAGGGAAATACCAGAGAGTATTATTAGAGCTCCAAATATTAATATAATATATGAGATTAATGATACTCCATTTTCAAGGACAGCATAACTGGTATCTTCAGGAGAGTAATAGACACTTACTGTCTTTCCTTTTTTATATTTGTTAATTTCTCTTTTAGCAAAAAATCTCCGCCTGCTTTGACATTTTGCACCATACCAGCTGTTATCCGGCAAAGATCAGAAGCCCGCAAGTTTGTGTTAATGCCCAGTGTAAAAAGGGCCAAATCTCGAGGT
>DAOVTR010000228.1 GCA_030633015.1 Bdellovibrionales bacterium | reverse complement strand
ATTTCTGAAAGAGAATTTGAATAAGTGGTTGGATTGTATCTATTATCTGATATTGAATTCATTATCGTATTATTATTGTCGAAATTAACAGGACTATCTAAAGAAGGATTTGCTAAAAATCATCCGGGGGGGATTTTAGGAAAAACGTTAAGGGTAAAAGTTAAAGATATAATGATTGAAGCAGTTCATTGTCCAGTTATGGAGGAGAAATCAACTGTTAAAGATGTTATTTTAGAAATGACAAAGTTTCCCGTAGGAGCATGTGCAATTGTTGACACTAATAAGAAATTAATTGGAATCATGGTTGAAGGGGATATAAGAAGAACTTTTACAAACGATAAATATAATCTCTCAACTGATATTAGTGTTGTGATGACTAAGAAACCAATTGTTATAAATCATGATTCTAAAGCAATTGAAGCACTTAAATTAATGGAAGATAGAACAAATGAAATAGGGATTTTACCTGTTGTTAATTTAGATAATATTTTCTTAGGATTTATTAGGCTTCACGATCTTGTTAAGGAAGGTTTTTTGTAGGTCAAAAATTTAAAATATAATAATTTTAATAGAAGTAGAAAAGATACAAATATAGTTAATGGAATTAAACCGTATTTTTGAAAAAAAGTTTTTTGTTTATCATTTAATTTAATTGTTGTATCAAATATTTCTCTTTTATAAATTGTGGTTCTTTTGCTCTCAGTACCATCAGGATAAAGTACAGATGTAATTCCAGTATTAGTCATTCGCAAAATTGGAATATTAAATTCAAGTGATCTCCATTTACTTAAAAAAAGATGTTGTAGCGGTTCACTTGTATTTCCATACCATGAATCGTTAGTTAGATTTATTAAAAAGTGTGGAGGAGATTTTACTTGATTTAGATATGTTCTGATGAATTTTGAAAAAAGTATTTCATAGCAAATTGCGGAGGTGAATTTAATTTTATTGTGTGTTTCAAATAGAGTGTATTTATTACCTTTTGCGAAATATGAAATATTATGTATCATTTTGCTTAGTAGTTTGTTAGCAGCACCAAATGGTAAAGTTTCTCCAAAAGGAATTAATTTTATTTTATTATAAGTATCTTTTAAAATGATTTTATTTAAATCATCGTTTATATATGAAAAATGAAATGTTGAATTATACTGAGTTTCAAAAAAGTCATTTCGATCATTACCCGTGCTATCATACCCACCAATAAAAAGTTCACTTCCTGTTTTTATAATTATGTTTTTAAAAACCTTGCTTATTAATTGGGGATATTTTTTTAAACTTGGAGAGTATTGGACAGTTGGATATGCAGTTTCAGGCCATAAAATTAAATCAGGGTTAAATCCATTATTTGTTGTGCTTAGTTTTGTATAAATTTCTCTTACCGACTCGAAAGGCTTAAGGCTTCCTCTTTCAGACTCTAGTTTTAAAAAATTTCCAATATTAGGCTGGACGAATCTAATGTTAATTTGTTTATTACTATTTTTTGAATCAAGAATTAATGGGTAAGAAACAGTTATACCAAGCAATAGGATGGATGACGAAATTAATAGATAATCAATTTTTTTATATTTTATAAATTCAATAGCTGAAATGATAATCCAAAAACTAATAAATGAGTAAAATGGTGCTCCTGCAATAGGGGCAAATGTTAAATATGGGGCAAGATGGAGCCATGGATGCCCAACATGTGCCGGGAAGTGTTGTGGAGTATAATATTCAAGCACAGTAAGTATAAATGCCAAAGTAATACTCATTAAGTTTTGATATTTAATAAAAAACTTTTTTGGCATATCCCATTTGAAAATGACTTTTGTAATGGTAATAAAAATTAAAAAATAAGGAACAATTATTATTGAAAAAAATAGTCCAATTAGCCACGAAATAGGTGAAGGGATTGATCCAAAAATATGAATTGTGTCAGGAATCCAGTAATAACCTAGGCTACAGTATCCAATAGCAAATGAAATAACATAAAAAAAATCTTTTTTTAATGATACGGATTGAATGTTTTTAAAAATAGATAGGTTATAAAATAAAAGTCCAATTCCTATGAGCTGTGGCCCCCAGAAACTTGGAAGAAATTTCATTGGAAAGCTTGAAGCATATAAAATACCGCCTATTAAGCATAATAAATATGAGTAGAGATTTTTATATTTCATATGATTTTATGTTACGATTATTTCTTACAATTTGCCAAATATTACTTTTATCAGATACTATTAATATATGAAAGAAATAAATAATCAAGAAATACTTTTTAAGATACCACCAACCACTGAATTGAAGAAGTGTTACAAGTGTGGATCTGTTTATATAAATGATGATCAATGTTTAACATGTGGAATACAGTTTAAAACAAATCTTCTAGGGGAGTCACTTGGAATAAGAAGTTTTTATTGGATAAAATCTCAGTATTATGAAGCAAAAACTATTCCATATTTGAGGATTAATTTTGGAAAAAAATCTAGAATTTACAAAAGAAAAATATTAATGAGAATGAATATATTATTAGATTCCTTTTTAAAACTAAGCCCTTATAGTATTCCTCTCGATTACAATAGAAAGATCTTTTATATTGAAATTAGAGATGTATTTTCCGAATTGATCTACTTAGGTGTTAAACGAGATTTTTTAATTAAAATTATTGATGAGAGATATTTAAGTGCCAGCAATGAAGTTGACGATAAATCTTTGGATCTTATATATTCTAATTTGAAAAAATTATTTGCGTCTATAAAAAATAATAGGAACTTTAAAAGTTATTTAAGTTTAGTTTTAAATTACAAAATAGGGAATTTACTTAAAGTTAAAAATATAATCTTTTTCTTGGTAGGTTTTTTGTTCTTTTTAAATATTGTTTTTATATTTAATCAGCAGCTTATTGAGCGTATCTATAAATAATTTTACCGGGTTTAATTTTTTTATTCGCAATTGATCGTACTGTAGATTTTTGAAATGATAGTTTTTTAGCAAATTGCAGTGCTTTTTTTGCGTTTACAATACCACCTGATACACATTTTGTTTTGAGAGAGCTATATTTATCAACCGTTGTACCTATGATAGTTTTGATTTCTGTAAAATTTAAATTTGGGAAATTAGACTTTATAAGAGCCGCTATACCGCTTACAAATGCTGTTGCTTGGCTTGTTCCTGTAAGGTATTCAGCGCGGCTAGTACCTTTAGAAGCTGACTTAATTCTATGGCCAGGAGCTGAAACATCAACATTTTTTCTTCCATAATTTGATGACTTCAGTAGTTTGATAGAAGAGTTGTGGGCAGTAACTGTAATAATATTGCTTAATCCATAGCTGGCTGGGTAATAAGCATTTCCCTTTTTATCAATATTAGACTCTTCATTTCCGGCAGCTGCAATAATTAAAATTCCCTTTTGCTCAGCTTTTTTAAGTATTCTTAACTCATCCATTGAAGGTTCAGGCCCACCTCCAGAATAGTTAATAATATCAACGTTGTGATCAACGGCATATTCTAGAGCTTTAATTGTAGAATTTAGATTGGCCTGACCTGAAGCTTTTGAATTATAGTATTTTAAGGCCAGAAGTCTAACTTCTGGAAAGACACTTTTAATAATTCCAGCAACATGCGTTCCATGTCCATGAGAGTCATTTGGCATATTAATATTTTTTGCATAGGTTGAAAAATCAACACCGTAATTATATTTGTCTACGGTTCCATTAATAACGTATATATTATTTTTAATAAAAGGATGATTAGCATTAATTCCAGTATCAATAACAGCTACTATAATGTTTGATTTTTTCTTGAAGATTTCCCATGCACCAGATAGATGGATAGATGATTTTTTATAAGGAGAGATTCCCCAACTTGTAAATTCTGAGTTTAGATTTGAAATATTATAAGGTTGGCCAATGGATTTCTTAACTTTAGTAAAGTCAAAAGTTTTAATTTTTGATTCAGAAAAACTTGAGAAGCTTATAACAGTAATTGCAAAGATAAGAAGTGTTTTGAGGATTAGCTTTGGTTTAATCATAATTTTTCAATTCCTATTTAATTAACTAATATCTATCATTTATAATGTCAAAATCTTTTAAATTAATTGCACGCCTAAACGATCTAGTCGCT
>DAOVTR010000198.1 GCA_030633015.1 Bdellovibrionales bacterium | reverse complement strand
GGAGACATTTTAATTTTTTCAAATAATGAAAGATTTAGATTTGAAAGGATATTAGGGACAGGAAATACCACTAAAATTTTGCAAGCTACAAATCTGAAGACAAAAAAAAAGGTGGCCCTAAGACTACCTTTAAAAGCCGGAGTGGTTCACGATCATCATGCAAGTATCTATATTAATAAAACAATTCTAGGGCACGAAGCCATCAATAATCAAAAAATTAATCATCCAAAAATATATAGCTATCTTTATGACCAATATATTGAAACTGAGATAATTGATCCTCTATTTGATTTTTGGGAATTCATGAAAAACCCGACAAAATATCCATCCGATAAAATAAAAAAAGCTGAAAATAATTACTTCAAATTTATACAAAGTTTTGTAAACTTTAAAAAAGTAGGAGATCTTCATCCGGGACAAATAATATTTAATAACAATGACAACAAATGGTATCTAATTGATTGGATGAATGAACACCAGTTTTATGGCACTCGATCGACAATCGACCTGCACCCCTTTGATATTGATTTTAACAATGCCGTTCGTTTACAATTTGATTCAGAGGGCAAAGTAATCATGGGACACTTTGAAATTCCCATATATTCTCAACTTACAACAAGACAATCTCAGATACTATCTGATACTGACAAAATAATTAAAAATATAAGAAAGAAAAATAAAATTAAAGAAACATTATTACAAATTGAAATCAACCATCAATTACAAATTAAACTTGCACAAAAAAACATAAAAGAAATTAACCTAAAATCATTCATGGATCTATTAACTCCTCAAACCTTAAATCCATCACCTCAATATAAGTATGAAATATCGGATCTAATAATGAGCAATATTAAAGATTTCATTAATTTAAAACCAACGATAAGTAATATCCATAAAATAATTCACGCTAATTTCTGGACAGAACATGCAAGAGTACTTTTTTTAAAAGAGATAATTGAAAATATAAAAGATCCAAATGACATATTAAAACTAATATCATTTCCTGATAAGATGAAATTTGATCCCAACTTTGACTACACCATAAACTCAGTAATTGATCGGTATGCTACAGGTCATTTTTTTAAATTAAATCCTACTCAAACTCAAATTAAAAAACTTTTTCCTTTAATCATAGGCAAAAATAGATCTTTTAATAATCTGCTAAATAAAATTAGAGAGATTAGTCATCAAATATCAATTAACCAAATAGATAATCCCAATAAAGAATCTCTTCTACGGTATTTAATCCTGAAAAATTATAAAAAAATGATTCAACCCAATATTTCCATTTATCAAATACAAGATATTTTAAAATCACACTATCTTGATAAGAGTTCTCAATTTAAAATTGCAAATGAACTAATAAAATACACACAAGACAGTGAAGATTTTATTAAGATTATAAAATTAATCGGACTAAGTGACAGTAAAAATGCCTTAAATCTATTAAATAAAAACATTAAGCAACTATTAGGATTTAATGAGCCACCGACTAAGGTACAAATAAACAATTTAAAAGATTTATTAAGCAGATCGTCTGAATTATTATCACGTCCTAAAAACTGTATTACTGAAATAGGAGCCCTTTTATAAAGATCTATATTGAAAATTATACACACCTATAACCAGTTGTTTTTAAAGAGAATTCAAGTTTATATGGCAGTGTATAAAAACCTGACACTTATATGAGATACAATCTTTTTCATGAACAAATTTAAAATACAGACACTCATCTTAATCGCTTTTTCATTAACTCTACTTAATTGCAGTAGAACAGAAGAGAGTTTCAGAGAACTACCTCCATCCAAAGATACTCTAATTGCAGGATTAATTGGACCTGATTCTGAAGCTGATTTTGGCAATGTTATTATTGAAAATAGCAAAACTTTAATTTTGGAGCTTAATAACGTAGGTGCTGCTCAAGCACAAATTAGTCAAATTAAAAACTTTGCAAAAAATAAAAACTTTGAATTTGAAGGAGGCATATGGCCTGGAATTCAAGGCAGCTGTAATCAATCTATGATCATTGAATCTAAAGAAAAATGTTCAATTAGTGTTAGCTTTAATCCTACAAATCCTGGAATTATAAAAGAAAAGTTTAATATCAACTACAACAATGGTTTTAAAGACTTAGAAATTATAATCTCACTTAAAGGAGTAGGCATACAAAATGAAAATGATAACCAAGAACTAGATGATGAGATTGGCGAAGATGTGATTGGCGAAGAAGAAACCATTATAACAAATCAATTCATATATAGCGGTGAACAGGAGCGGGCAAAAAAATTAGATATATTATGGGTAATAGACGATTCTAGATCCATGACAAATAATCAAAAAATGTTAAGCGATAATTTAGATTTATTTATTGAAAACCTACTACAACAAACTTATCTCGATATAAAAATGGGCATTGTGACAACTGATCTGAATAAACTACATTTAAATGGTCTCGTAGCTCCACATCTTTCTGTAATCTCCAATCCTGATTCAACATCTTTTTATCAAGGAGAAAATCAATTAATCTCTACTGAAACATATCTTGCAAAAGATAAATTTATGAATATTTTTAGACTAAATGCAATTGTTGGAATAAGAGGAAGTGGAGTTGAAAGAGGGCTTTATACAGCTCATGATGCACTCTGTGTTACTAATCAAGAAAATACCTTCTCTACAAACTTTGTAAGATCAAATCAACAATCATCACTTGCAGTAATTATCATTAGTGATGAAGATGAGAGATCCGATTATTCAGATTATGACAACAATCCAGCAAGACTAACTACACTTGGACGAACAGCTCAAGAGAATATAAATAATTTAAAAAAACGTTATCCTGGAATAAAAGTTTTTACAATTGTTAATAAATCAACATCTCATCCAAACAGTACACATATTGAGCTACCTACATATGTAGGACATCAATATATGCAAATTTCAAGAGCAACATCAGCACAAAGCTATGACATTAGAGATCATTTCGGAAGTAATCTCGTTGAAATCAGTGATACGCTTAAAGAGTTAATGAATAAGTTTACTCTATCTCAAAAAGCAATCCCTGATTCAATTTCAATAATTGCCACAAAAAACGAGATTAATTATGCAGTTGATTTTGTTTACGACGAAACGACAAACTCAATTGAACTTATTGGAGAAATGCCACCGGAACAATCAAATCTAATAATGACATATAAGATAGATTAATAGACTAAAAATTAACCTAGGGCCTCTCCTCCAACTCCAAAGTTTTCTCTATTTACTTCTTCAATTTTAACATAAACGTATTGTGCAGGTTTGTTAGTGACCTCAACCACAGTCTCAGTTAATTTTTTTATAAGCTCAACCTTTTGGTCTTTAGTTAAACTTCCAGCATTTTCTAACGTTACAATTGGCATAATGCCTCCTTATATTCTTTTTAAGAATTAAATAATAATTCTAAGTTGTGTTAACTCTTTTATTTCATCTCGAAGTTTCGCTGCATCTTCAAATCGGAGATCTTTGCTAGCGATTTTCATTAGTTTTTTAAGTCTTAAAATTTCTAAATCAATTTTCTCTATAGAAACATTATTTACTATAGAAGTTTTCTTACCAACGCTATCAAGCAAACTACTATTTTTTTGCAAAAGATCAATTATGCCTCCGCTAATTTCTTTTATGATAGTTTTAGGAATTATATTATGTTTTTTATTATACAAGTCTTGTATTTTTCTCCGTCTATTTGTCTCATCAATTGCCCTTTGCATACTGGGAGTTATTTTATAACCATATAAAATAACCCGCCCTTCAACATTCCTTGCGGCCCTACCAATGGTTTGAATTAATGCTCGATCTGAGCGCAAAAAACCCTCCTTATCAGCATCTAAAATTCCGACTAAAGAGACTTCTGGAATATCGATCCCTTCTCTTAGCAGGTTAATTCCCACCAGAATATCAAATCCCCCCTCTCTAAGCTCTTTTAAAATTTTGACTCTTTCAAGGGTATCAATGTCTGAATGTAAATATTTAACTTTCATGCCTAAACTCATATAGTAATGAGTTAAATCTTCTGCCATTTTCTTAGTTAAAGTAGTAATCAAAACGCGAAAACCACGACTGATTACTTTCTTTGCCTCCTCAAGTAAATCATCGACTTGAGTTTCAGCATTTTTAACAGTTACTTGCGGATCTAAAAGCCCAGTTGGCCGTATAATTTGCTCAATATACTCTCCATCAGTTTGCTGTAGTTCATATTTTCCGGGAGTGGCTGAAACATACATGACCTGATCAATTCGTTGCTCAAATTCTTGAAAATTCAAAGGTCTGTTATCAAGTGCTGAAGGCAATCTAAAACCATACTCAACTAGTGTCTCTTTGCGAGAACGATCTCCTCTATACATCCCTCCGACTTGAGGAATGCTCATATGAGATTCATCAAT
>DAOVTR010000219.1 GCA_030633015.1 Bdellovibrionales bacterium | reverse complement strand
GCAATAGCGTATCGTTTAAAGGCAATTTGCTCATTAAAAGCGATAAAATAAGTATCCTCAAGTAGAGATCGATGAGAATCTTGCTTAACATAGCTGTACAATACGCCTACACTAAAAAATGCTTGATGCTTAATCAACTGAGTAGAATCACCAAACAAAACACAAATAAGAGCTGATTTTAAAGTGGCATGTTTTTTTATTAGTAATAGTTGCTGTAAGAGTACGGGGTAACTACTATCTTTAGAACTAAAATCAGCTAAATCAAGATAAATTAAATGAGGCAGTTCAGATAAAACTACTTTTTCAAATTTTTCATTCCATTTCTTATCAAATTTTAAAGTAATAATCTTTGTTGGATTTCTTTCATATAAAGCTGCATCAATATCTTGAAGATCATCTAAAAAAGTCTGATCATCTCCTAAATATAAAATTTTTCTTTTTTTGGGCTTTATCATATTATTAAATATATTTTATACATTAAATTTCTGTTTATCAATAAAAGAACTCATTAACGCTCTGATTACGTTGGGATGATAACTCCCAATTATGTCTTTTTGCTCTTTAAGTATTTTTCTCAACGCAACAACAGGAGGCAGCTGATGTTTTGCCATAAAATTAACATAGAGATCTACCAACCCTACAACCTGGGCAAGAGGGTATATTTTAATCCCTGTAATTCCGCGAGGAAAGCCCTTGCCATCAATTGTTTCATGATGTTGATAAATAATCTGTTTAGTGGCCGGCTCAATTGTTTTAAAACTATCAAGCATAGCAACACCTAATTCTGGATGCATCTTATATTCTTGCAATTGCTGGGCGTCCATCTCCTCCATGGAAAGATTGAGGCACGATTTGTTAATTTTTAATTTTCCCAAATCATGAAACATTCCACCAATTGTAATTTTCTCAATTGTTGATTTTGAGGCCCATTTTAAATTGTTACATACCACAGCAGAAAAAAAGGACACTGTAGAACAATGGCTATGAATAGATGGCTCACTCTCTTGCATAGTTCTTAAAATTGAGAAAAGTTTTGTTTCACGTTTTATAAGATCAGTAACATTTCGACAGATTTTATTGCCTTCTTCAATTAACGATGGCTTTATTCCAACAGTATAGATCTCTTCAACAAATTTATCAGATAAATTCTTAACCATCTTTACCCGGGCAGAACGCTTTATTTTAACGCCACCATTTTTAGTAATACTCTCAAGAAGCTTATTCATAAATGCAATATAAATTTTTCTATCCTTAGTTTTAAAGTATATCCACTCTCCGCCAGCACCTTTATTGTATTTGGCAAGATGTGCTTCATTTAAGTAGTCACCAGCATGAACAACTTTTACGTAGTGTCCTTCTGAGATCCGAATAAAAAGATCAAAAATAGCGGTATTACCAGAACAGTAATCTGCAAGTTTTATTCTTGTAAACTCATCATCTCTGGCTGCAATTTTTTGAGGTCCAGTATCATTAGAGTTCTCTTGCTTGCCTTTAGTAAATTCAAATTGCAATTCACCATCAATTGATTTAATAAATTGCTCTTTTGAATATGTCTTAAAAAGAATATCGCTAACGCCAAGTCTTGTAAGGTCATCCTTAGAAAGATCAAATTGCTCCAACGTCTTTTTGCTTTCCACTGTTAAAATTACTTTAGCAGACGGAGCATTTAATCTAATATATTTTAACACTTCAAAGGCCGAATGATTCTCTGTAAAAATATCCAATACGACCACTGATATCTTTTTATTACGGTACAATGAAGTTTGTGCAGCCTTCCCATTGGTAACGAAATCCAATACAAAATTCTCCCCTTCAAGGTACTTTGAAATTTTAGATTTCCAATCTTGGTCTGGTTCAGAAATTAATATGTTTATTGCCATCTATAATACCAAAGCCTATCTTTTGTCTAAAAAAGAAAGAGTAAACTGTGCGCCATGATCAGTGTTGTTTTCAACTGTAATCTTCCCTTTCATTTTTTCCATCAAAGAAGAAACAATACTCAACCCTAGTCCCGTTCCTTTATCTTTAGCTTTCGTTGTGTAAAAACTTTCAAAAATATTTTTTATAATATCTTTAGGTATTCCTGTACCGTTATCTTTAACTTTTACAATAATACTTTTATCTACTGTTTTTGCAGAGACAATGATTTTTCCATCATCAATATTCCTATCTAGAATACCATCTCTTGCATTAGTTAAAAGATTTAAGATGATCTGATTAAAGTATCCATCATTACCATTAAAAACTAAACGCTCATCAGAAAAATCCAGCTCAATTGAAATTCCCTGCTTTAAAAATATGGTTTTTATCATTAAAATGGTCTGGGTAATTCCATCCCTTACATTTACTCTTGAAGATTGATTGTCATCATCCATATGTGAATAGACTCTTAGGCCTTTAACAATCTCTGTAACACGCTCAAGCATTTCATGTTGAACCTGAATAATATCTAAGACCTTATCCATAGACTCTTTACTATCTTTTTGTAGATACTTCTTAATTAATTTATTATTTCCCTTTAAAACAGTCAGTGGATTATTTATCTCATGACCTATGCCAGAAGCGAGTTCTCCAATTGAAGCCAATTTTGAAGTAATATACATTTTACTCTGCAATACCTCTTTTTCTAAAATTATTTTTTTCATCTCTGTTAGCTCTTTTATGGAGCAGCTAGCAATCATTTTTCCCTGAAGAACTATTACTGAAACCGTTATTATTGTTTCTTTAAGATCACCACTTGAAGTAATAACTTGAAATTCACCTTCTCCTGCGCCTTTATCAAAAATTGATCCAATTTTTTCACTATGTCCACTTCTAAATTTTTCCGGGAAGATATCAACCAGCTCTAATTGTAGGAGCTCTTCCGTATCCATTTCAAAAAGTTTAAGCGCTGCTTTATTGCAATTGACGACCTCTTTTGTAAAGAGATCAATCCATAAAATTGCATCTGTTGCGTTATCAAATGCCAATTTTGCCACTTGATGTTGCTCAAGACTGCTCTCTTTGATTTTTTGCTCATCAGTTATGTCAGTTAAGGACACGACTTCTAACATTCCTTGATACAATCCTATAATTTTATTTTTTCTAATTTTAAATAGCTTCCCTTGCTCTGTTTTTACTGTTCCTATTTTATCACTAGAATCCAAGAGATTAGAAATTGTGCTTAAAACTTCACTGCCAGCAATCTCTTTAATATTTTTCCCTGTCAGTGACTTGCCTTCTGCAAGTTTTCTAAATTTAATATTAGCAAGCTCAATTATTCCACTATTTAAGACTATTACTGCATCAGGTATGGCCTCAACTATTTGATCCATAAATTTTGCATTTTCAAAAAGTTGATTTTTTGCCTTTATTTCAAAAGTTTGATCAAAAACCCTCTCAATTATAAACTCTACCTTCCCATTTATATTAAAAATAGGAGTAGATTTTACTTCCACTAGTTGATCATTTCCTTCTTTATCTTTATGTGTATGCAACGCCAGCTGCGGCCTTCCCGTTTCACAAACTGTTTTCAGTGAACAGAAATGGTTTGAATCATTGCAAGGTTCAGATAGACCATGGCTTAGTTCATGACAGGTCATTTTCTTATTTTGAGACCAGCCAGAGATTTTATTTCCATATATAACTTCAAAGTTTTTTACATCAATAATATAGATAGGATTTTCAAGAGAGTTAAGGGCCCTATTTAAAATTTTTTGGTTATTCATTTCTGAAGCATCATCATTATTGGAATCCATAAACAACCTACAGTTAAATTATATAAGCTTATTATGCCTTAAATAATAAATAAATTAAATAAATTAAAAAAGAGAAATAACTACTTGAGCTTACTAGTAAGGTAAGTTGAGTCAAATTTCAAAAATTTTAAACCCATCCATTCTATCTTTTTTTACAAACTCTTTACTTGTAAGAGCGCAGCTAAAACCTCCCTTAAGAAGATACTTATCGTAAACTTTTTTAAGATCATCTGCTGTCGCATTTAACACATTAGTTCTAAAAGTCTGTCGCAACTCAGGGGTTATTTTTGAGAGCCCTCTAAAATAATCTCCCATTGCTTCTCCGGCCGGAGTCCGTGGATTATCAAGATCTCCGATAATTTGCAATATGGCCTCATTGACATGCTCTTGCTCTAGCGAAAACTTATTAAACCAACTGGTAGTTGCATCATAAATATCCTAGGTTCTTTTCAAATTGG
>DAOVTR010000268.1 GCA_030633015.1 Bdellovibrionales bacterium | reverse complement strand
ATTTGAAGAAACTTTTGATAATAATAATCTTAGTGGTAGAGGATGGTATGATAATACTTCTCCAGAATTTTCTGTTACAGAAACTGCTCCCAATAGTGCTCAATCGTTACAACGTAGATTTTTAGTTGGAGCGACTACTTCTGTATCAGGTGGAGCGATGAGAAGACTATTTGATGCATCAGACTCCGTTTATATCAGTTACTATATTAAATACAGTGATAATTGGCAGGGATCAGGAACACAATACCCTCCACATGAAGTTCATTTAATGACTAATAAGGATAGCATTTGGAATGGTATGGCCTTTAGTCATCTGACAACTTATATAGAGCAACTCAATGGGCGGCCAAGGCTCGCACTTCAAGACGGTAGAAATATTGATCAGGGCCGAATAAATAGTAATCTTGTTGAGATTACGGAAAATCGTTCTGTAATGGGGTGTAATGGAGATAGTGATGGGCATGGAGATGGAACATGTTACAATGCGGGTGGCGGATCTTATTGGAATGGTAAAGATTGGATAAATGCAAATTCTGAGATCCAAAACGGAAAATGGCATCAAATTGAAATATATTACAAACTTAATAGCATCATTAATGGTATTGGTATTTCAGATGGAGTCATGCAGTATTGGCTTGATAAAAAAATAATTCACGATTATAAAAACATTACTTTTAGAACAGGACAAAATTTCGATATGTTATTTAATCAATTTATTATTGCTCCATTTATGGGAGGGGGCTCACCTATTGTTCAGACAATTTGGTATGATAATTTAAAGATCGAAAATTCTAAACCATCAATGAGCAACATCCCTGCTCCTCCGAATGATTTTAGACAAATAGATTAATCACAAACCTGATTAAATTTTATATGCAGAAAAAGTGTAGTAACAAATCTTAATTTAAAAATGATAGTTTAAACGTTATAATTATTGAACAGGCAATTGGGCAATAGAGATATCGCTTTTTTTATTATGAAAGATTGGTCTATTGGTATCATTGTTAGTAAATTGCATCCAACTCCACTGCAAGATCCGCCCACATACATTCTATATATCAAAAATTATAAAAAACTTAAACTACTCTTTAATGTCGGCACAATTATAGGCTAATTTTCCAAATCCTCTTACGGCCATAAAAAGAGTTTTTGCCCATCTATTGCATTTTTTTTGATCTTCAGTTTTTTTACAGTCATCAAGTAAATTCTTTTTAAATTCTTGATCACAATCTTTTTGAGTTTTTCCATTCGTTGAGGGTTCTTTGTGATAACAAAAATCATGCTTAATACAACTTGGATAAAAAAGAGAGGAAAATCCTCCAGCGGGACCTGTGCATCCATCAAAGAAAAGCGGAAGCTTATCTTCCCTATCAATTACACAAAAGGTAAAAGGAATTGTTAATTTGCTTTTTGGACACTTATACTTTGTTACAATTTCCCCACCGAATTCACTGCAGTACTCTTCAATGAATTCGTCTTTAGAAAAAGATCTAACAGTACAAAAAATACAAATAATGAACACAACCGCTTTCAAAGAAGGTCTCCTTTACTTTTAAAGCATATTAAAGCTTTATAAAAGTTATGAAAAGAGATAACAAGTCAATGAGTTCCTATTTCATTGTTTTTTAAACTTTGTCTAGCTTCTCAATGAAATTATGGGACATCTGGTCAGAATATAGGGTTTAAAAAGAATACTCCCAGTATCCTTTAAAAGGCCACAAGTCCACCACTCTCAATGCCTATTCTTATCATTTTTGGCAACTGCGACACATTAGGTGCATGGCACTTAATTTTTTGATATAGTTACTACTATCTTGAATCATTAATCCGTAACGGAGATTTTTGCAAAATGAAAAAGATTCTTATTTTAAGCGATAATGATGACATAAAAGATTATATAAAATCACATATTCTATCTGAGTTCAATATAAAGCTTTTAGAATGTTTAACTACGAAAGAGGCATTTCAAAAAATCATTAATGATAAAAATGAAGTAGGTCTAATTATTGCAAAATATGAACTTAAAGATCATTTTGCAAGTGAGCTTTATTTCAACCTTTCTAAAGAGAATATAAAGATCCCCTTTATATTACTTACTGCTAAGTACCCTAGCGCTGATAAAAACCTTGAAGGATTCTTATTTGGGAATGTTGACAATGCTTACCTGAAATTCCCTCTTAGAAATGATGAATTGATTGAGATGATAACAACCATTATAAAGCTAAGAAGGCCATCAACAAAAGAGGGATATCGACGAATCAAATTAAATCAACTGCAGATACTAATAAAAAGCAAAACTGCTTTTTTCATACTAGATCATCATGAAAATTATATCAAAATAGAGATAGACGCAACTCAAGACTCGTTAGAGACACTAAATAATCTAAAACAAGAAAACCATGATTTTCTTTTTATAAAATCTGAAGACTATGAAAACTTTTTATTAGAAGCAACTAAAGATCTTCAAACAAAATTAAACTCTAGTGGAGTAAAGGTCATTGAAAAACTAAAAGCTCAATTTGACTCTGTCGAAAACATTCATCAAAGCTTATGGAATATAGGTATAAGTCATTCTGAAATAGAACTTGCAAATACAATAGTTACAACCGCTCACAATATTATAAACCGACAACCTAAAGTATCCAAAATAATAGCAAAACTTATGAATAAAAATAATTATACATATCAACTAGCAATGCTTACAAGCTATATGAGTAGTGCTATTTTTATGAAATCTGATTGGTTTTCAAAAACTATTTCACAAAAACTTGCGCTGGCATCCATTTTACAAGATATTTCACTCGAACATGATGAACATGCTAAAATCATCAATAAAAAAGAGATGGCTATTTACCCCGAAGACATTCAGAAAATAATTAAAAATCATCCCCAAGAATCAGTAAAATACCTTGATGACTTAAAAGAAATTTCAAATGATACAAAAAATTTAATATTAAATCATCATGAAAGACCGGATGGAAGCGGTTTTCCTAGAGAAGAAACATTACTAGGTCTTTCTCCACTGTCATGTATTTTCATTATTGCTCATGAATTTTCTCATCGTTTAATAATCAAACCTCTAACCCAAAAGATCCTCGAGGATTTACTTATAGAGTTTAATGAAAAATACTCACACGGAAACTTCAGAAAACCTTTTGAAAGCTTTAAGAAGGTTTTTAAAAAATAACTTTAGATTGTTTCATTAACTAATAAAACAATAACCAAATTCGGGGCATAAGCGATTTGTCCGCTTTAACTTCTATAATTTAGTTTTGAATATGCTATTGATGTTGTACTCTTTTAATATTAATAAATTATAATTAATAATCAACCGGAGGAATTATCGATGAGAAATAAATTAAACTTACTTTTAGTTTTTGCAATGGTCTTTAGCGTTGGATGTGCTACTCAAGCACCGTTAATTAAAGGTGAAAATTGTCCAGCAAAGTTTCCTGACCCAGTAAGAAACCTAGTAAAAAAAGCTCAAAAAGATGTTAAAAAAGTAATTAAAATGGAAGCTTTCAAAGAAGTAGTTGTCAATAAAAACTACGATATGATTATTGACGTAAGAACAAGAGCT
>DAOVTR010000390.1 GCA_030633015.1 Bdellovibrionales bacterium | reverse complement strand
GCATTTATCTCATCTGGAGCGATGGTAATAACAAATCGATCAGTTGAGATCTCTTCGCTTATAATAGGAGTAATCTCAGATGAACCAGTTGACATTGTTAGAATATTAACTCTTTCACCAATCACAATTAATCCACCGGCCATCCCACTATCAGCAGTAATAACTGAACCATCAAAAAGCCTCACTGAAGTCTTCTCTTCATCTACACCACAAGATCCAATTAAAAATATTAAAATAAATAGAACCAAGTTTGTTAATTTATAGAACTTCATAACAAATCCTTAAATGTAGTTATTAAGTAGTAACTTAATTCTACAATTTATTTATCGTCCCATTTTTTTTATGTGTTAAATTACAACTTAAATTAATTATTACAGGCAGTTAAATCCATTGAAATAAACATTAGAAATTGATCCCAACAACAAAAAAATGCAACAATGCCTAGTAAATATGGCATAGATTTCTAACTCATTGATTTCGGATGTTTTACGAAGCCTTTTTAATTGAATCAATTGACGGTGGCTGCTCTCCTACTACCTTTGGCGTGCGTTTTTCTGGAGATATATAACCTGGTATTTTTAAAATATCAACTTCATCTATTTGAGCTGGATCCACATGTGCCAAAGAATATTTCATATATATTTTATTATCAATAAACAAATTAAAAATCTCTTCATCAATATGATTATCTTTCATCATAAATCCTAAAATTTTTAATGCCTCAGAAAGGGTTTTTCCTTTTTTATAAGGTCGATCAGGAGCAGTCAGTGCCTCAAATATATCCGCGAGCCCCATGATTCTTGCCTCTAAAGACATCTGATCTCGAGTTAGTCCATTAGGGTATCCACTTCCATCCATCTTTTCGTGATGGCCTCCTGCAATTTCTGGTATTCTCTGAAGATCTTTAGGCAGATGCAAACCATTTAACATACTTATTGTCATTTCTATATGATGATTAATAATTTTTCTTTCCTGATCTGTTAGGGTTCCCTTGCTTACAACAAGATTACGAACCTCATCATCTGTTAAAATTTTATTTTTCTTTCCATTTAAATCTGTCCATACATAACTTTTTTGAATATCATAAACTCTCTGCTGATACTCTTTTTTCATGAACTCGCCACCAGTATTTGCCAATTTAAGAAAGTCTATTTCATACTTCATCTGCTTAATGTTTTTTGCATATTTTTTAAACTGCCATTCATATTTTTCATCTACAAATTTACCACGCTTAGCATCCTCTAAAGCATTTTCCAAAAATTCAATTCTCTTATCTCGAGATACAATTTCAAAGCGCTGGTTAACAAGATCAATTCGATCAAAAATAGTTTCTAATTTAGTTGCCTTATCTACAATATGTACTGGCGTGGTTATTTTTCCACAATCATGAAGCTGAGCTGCAAGATTCACCTCTCTCCTTTGGGTGTCATCCATATCAAAATCTTTAAACACTCCAGATTTTTGAGCTACAGCAGCATCTGCAAGCATCAAGGTAAGTTTAGGCACTCTTTCGCAGTGTCCACCAGTATACTTTGATTTATCATCTATAGCGTCAGCAATTACACTAACAAATGATTCAAAAAGTTTATCCTGATCATTTCGTAAAACTGCATTATATAATATCATTGCTCCTTGCGATGCTAGCATATTTGCAAATTGAACATTCTCAGTTTTAAACGGTCGTGGAAAACTTGTTGTAGAGGACCTAACTAATTGAATTACACCGATACATACATTTTCCAAATTCATAAGTGGCAATGCCATTAAAGAAACATAAGAATCTTCTCTAGGTTTAATTAATTTTTCATCTGGAGGTGTAAAGCGATCATCATCGTAAATATTTGAAATATTTTCACAATCGGCACTCATTGATACATAGGTGGCCATATGTCTTAAATAATTTGCTCCTGGCTCTTTAATATTTCCGACATCAACTTGCATATGATCATCACCAGTAAGAGAGTATAAAGTTCCGCCATCAGCATTTGAAAATTCAACCATGGCATTTAAAATTTCTTTTAAAATTATTTTCAGATCAGTATGACGAGCAACACGTTGTACAAGCTCATGAAGCTCTCTCACTTTTTCTAAAAACTCTTTTGGCATATTTGATCTATCTTTACTCATACAAATGCTTATCGACTAGATCCGTTCGGAATTAAGATAAAATTCAATTTTTTTAGGAAGTTACAACATTGAGGAGAATTTACCCAAAAATTACGTTTAATAATTAAATTAAGCTGCTTTTTTACCTTGTTTTAAGATTTCATAGGCATTCTGTATCCGAGTGAAATCATCGTGTATTTGTTTTTCCATTTCCGAATCATGCCCTTCATTTAAAATAATATCTGGATGTTTTTGTTTTACTAATTTTTTATATTTCTTTTTAATTGTTTTTTCTGAATCAGAAGTATTACAACCTAAAATATCTAAAGCTCTTTCAAGCTCACTCTTGGGTTTATTTTGGATATTCTTTTTATTATCTTTTTTAGATCGATTAAAATTATTCATATAATCTTTTTTATACCTATC
>DAOVTR010000280.1 GCA_030633015.1 Bdellovibrionales bacterium | reverse complement strand
ATTTTTTATGCTGCGTGTGTAAATACAAATGGTTGTAACTCTTGCTTGATAGAATAAAGTAGGTTATAAATTTGATCCGCTGTTCAAAGTTCTATTTAAGGAGAGTTTATGAGAATTATTATGCTTTTTATGCTTATTGTCATTTCTAGCACAGTATATTCGACACCTATTGAGTGTTTTAGAAATTTAACTGATGAATTTCGCTCAGATAGTGCTACTTACTCACTTAATTTAGATGAAGTATATGTCAAAGATTACGGTCAAGATCATTTAGCAAATGGAATTCAAATAGTGAGAGCACTGCTTCGGGAATTAGGTTGTAATCGAAGTGATATTAATTTTAGAAGAACAAATCTAGGCAGGTCTACTCGCTCTAGATGTCGAGAAATTATTCCAAGTCAGCATCACACTCGAGTTTGTGCAATCGAAAGTAGTCTTGGTTATTTTTTTGTAACTTGGGATATGCAAACCAGGGCCAATATTATTTTTAATCGTTGGGATTAGTCTCCCATAATTTTTGAAGTCTTTTTTTTAAGTTCGCTTCATGTCCATATTCTGTTGGATTATAAAATTTGGGTAACTGCTCATTTGTATATGTTTGTTTTATAAAATGCTCATTATGGTCATGTGGATAGTTGTATGTTTCTTTGCAGCTTGTAGGAGGAAATTTTTTAAGTTTATCTGGTACATTTAAGTTTTGACTATTTTCAACATATTCTAGCGCTGAATTAATTGCGGTATAACTGGCATTACTTTTTACGGTTGAGGCAAGATAAGTTACTGCTTGAGCAAGATTAATTCGAGCTTCAGGCATTCCTATATTTTGAACTGCTGAAAAAGTAGCAACAGCTAAAGGAAGTGCATTTATATCAGCATTACCTATATCTTCAGAAGAAAAAATAACTAGTCTTCTGGCAATAAAAACTGGATCTTCTCCACCATCAAGCATTACAGCAAGCCACAAAAGAGCAGCATCAGGATCAGATCCACGCATGCTTTTTATAAATGCTGAAATAACATCATAGTGACGATCTTGATTGCGATCAAAGTTTCTTGAATTTTCTAAGACAAGTTTTTTAATGGACTTTAAGTCAAGTTCGTCCTTATTAAGTTTTGTTAAAATTTCAAGATTATTAAGAGATTTTCTAGCATCACCTCCAGAGTGATCTGCAATAAATGAGATGATTTCTTTTGAGGGATCAATATCTAAAGATAATAATCCTTGTATTAAAATCTCTTCAATTTGACTGTTTTGTAATGATTTAAATTCAATAATTTGAACTCTTGATAATAGAGCGTTATTAATTGATCTTCTTGGATTTTCAGTGGTCGCTCCTATTAAGGTAAAATTACCTGCTTCGATATATGGCAGTAAAGCATCTTGTTGGGCCTTATTAAATCGGTGAATTTCATCAATGAAAATAATGGATTCTTTATTGAGCATTTTTTTTATTTCAAGGGCAGATTTAATAAGTTTTCTTAAATCAGAAACTCCACCTAAGACAGCATTAAATGAGTAAATTTCCTTACCTGTTTGCACTGCCAAAATATGTGCCAAAGTTGTTTTGCCTGTTCCTGGAGGCCCCCAGAAAATAATACTAGGAAAATTACTCTGTTTTAGAAATGAGTACCTCTCAAAGATATGTTTTTGTCCTATGAAATTTTCCAAAGAGGTAGGTCTGAGTTTAAAAGCAAGAGGAGAATTAGAAAGATTTTCTGATAAGTCTTGTTTATCACTATCGAAAAAAGAATTTTGAATAGGTTTATTTTCATTTATCATAAATGCTGCCGTACATAATTAGTTTGCAAGTTTTAGTTATCCTAGCTTAAAACAGATTTAATATCCATAATAATTTGATTAAACAATTGGCTTAAGTTAAATATAATTAACAACGAAATTTGGGAATAAATGAAATATTTTAATATGTTAAAAATTTTACAACTTAGTTTCCCAATTAAGTTAATTTGGGTTTTATACACTTTTTTTCTTTTTAGATTTCACTTGAAAAAAAATGTTGATAGCCTCGGGTTTAATTTGGAAACAATATTATTAATTGTTTTTGGTTATGTTTCTCTTTACATATTATTTAGATCAATTGAGATTTTAACGAGTAGATCAAGACTTGCTCAATCTGTAATTACGATTTTCTTAACTTTTTATTATGTGCTTGCAGGTCATTATCATTTAAGGACAAAGTGGAATTTTGATTTTTCTGTAGCAATGGACAATTTTGGACTCGTTACACAAGCAGAAAGTTTTAAGGTAATGATTGCCCTATTTAAACCTAAAGATCTCTATATTTCTTTTTTTCTCTTGATTGTTTTTATTTTTTTGGAAATTAGATATAAAAAGTTTTCTAAGTATAAAATTAAAAAAAATATAATTTTAAAATCAGTGTTGGGTTTGGGGATTTATGTTCTTTCTTTGTTTTATTCGCCATATGTTTATGATGAAATTGGACTTTTTGCAAAGTCAATTCAAGGACATTATTTTCAAACAAGCAGTGCTTATCTGGAAGAGTTGGATAATCATCTATTTCCCTATGTTAAGGATGTTAAAAACAAAACAGATAGTCTGCTAAACGATCGACCACATATATTTATAATAATGGTGGAATCATTTAATGGTAATTTTGTTTTAGATAAAAACGATCAGGGCAAGGAGTACACTCCTTATTTTAATTCTTTGATAGCAAAAGGTACTTATTATAAAAATTTCTATGCTCATTCAATGCAAACGGCCAAAGGACAGATTTCCATTTTATGCTCAATCCTCCCTTTAACTAGAAGCAAAGTTTTTACTGACTTTCCCAACTTAACATTAAATTGTTTACCAACAATTTTAAAAAAATTTAATTATCAAACCATGTTTTTTAAGGCATTTGAAAATATTAATTTTGATAACACTAAAAACTTTGTGGAACATATTGGATTTGATTTAGCTTATGGGATGAACTCAAAATTTATTTCTTCAGTTGAGCGAAAGAAAATTAAATGGGGGTGGGGAATACCTGATGATGTGTTTTATGAAAAGTTTTTTACCTTTTTAGATACCCAGTATGAAAAGAATCCATCTAAAAAGTTTTTTGCAGCTTTAACAACCATTTCTAATCATGGGCCATTTAACGAAGTTCCATTAAATGAAAGATATCTTTATCCAAATCAAAAAGGAAGAAGACAAAGTATGGCCAACTCGATACGAGTTTCAGATGAGTATTTAAAGACTTTCATTAATGAATTAGATAAAAGAGATTATCTAAAAAATAGTATTGTAATTATAACGGGAGATCATGGTCATCCTGCAGGAGAGCATGGCCATTACTCATCTCATCTCAGCCATTATGATGAGTTTTTTAAGACACCATTTTTAATAATTGGAGATAATATTGAATTAATTAAAAAAAATCATATAGAGATTGATTTTCATGACCAAATTGAT
>DAOVTR010000342.1 GCA_030633015.1 Bdellovibrionales bacterium | reverse complement strand
AAGCTTTTTCAAAAAGCATTTCAAACATTTTTAAATAACAGTGAAATGAACCTAGAATTCAAATCGTTTGTTGAACATGAATCTGAGTGGGTTTACGATCTTGCAATGTTTGAAGTGTTAACTGATATTTATGGTGGCCCTTGGACACTCTGGCCTTATAATATAAAAAATAGAACTCCTTTTGCACTCTCTTTATTTAAAGAAAAATACAAACAACAAATTAAATACTACATGTTTTTACAATATATATTTTTTAAACAATGGGTTGAGCTAAAACACTATGCAAACACTAAAGGGGTTAAGTTAATTGGTGATATTCCTATTTTCTTATCTCATCACAGTATGGATATTTGGAAAAATCCTCAATGGTTTAAAATTGATAAATTTGGTGATTACGTTATTGAAGTAGGCGCAGCTCCTGATATGTTTTCTGCTACTGGACAAAAATGGGGAAATCCAAACTATAACTGGCATATTATGGAGTATGATGGATTTTCCTGGTGGATAAAACGTATCTCTTTCATGTTAAATCATTTTGATGTTATTAGGTTAGACCATTTCAGAGGCTTTGAAGCTGTCTGGGAAGTACATAAAAATGCCCATAATGCAAAAGATGGTTGGTGGGCCTACACGCCTGGCTACCATCTTTTTTCTAGGCTAAGAGATGAGCTTGGTGATCTGCCTATTATAGTTGAAGACCTAGGAAAAATAACTAATTCTGTAAGAAATTTAAAAAATTATTTTGATTTTCCTGGCATGGCAGTTTTGCAACTTGCTTTTTCTACAGGAGAACATGATCCGAACTTACCCCATAATATTTCTGACAATACGGTCATCTATACTGCAACTCATGACAATAATACTTCGAAAGGATATTTCTGGCAGCTTGGTAATACTCTAGAGAGAAGTTTTGCACATAACTACTTACAAACGGATACTTTACATTGGATACATTGGGATCTTATTCGTTTGGCCATGTATTCAAAAGCAAATACTGCAATAACTCCAATACAAGATATAATGGGGCTTGAAGGTGATGGCCGATTTAATACTCCAGGAACAGGAGAAGGAAATTGGATTTGGCGTTTCAAATGGGAAAGTTTAAAAAGTGAAGATCTAGTGATATTAAAAAATATTACACATGATTCAGGAAGAGAAAATTGAAAAAACTAACAGGATCATTTATTTTATTCGCCCTGTTTTCTTTATTTAGTTATATCTCTTTTCTTTTTATAAATAACAACTTTTTTGCTATTGGGATTACAACTTTTATCGTTACAATTATCTCCGTTTTTATTTTCACTTACCCGAAAGCTTACCCTTTTAAATTCATGTATCCGGGTCTTTTAACTTTTTTTCTTTTCATGGCACTGCCCATTATATTTACAATTTATATCGGCTTTACAAACCTTTCCACTGGTCACTTTCTATCAAAAGACCAAGTTTATGATATTTTAACCAATGAAACTTTTATTCCAGAACAATTCAGTAATAATGAATATTTCTTTGATCTTTATGAAGCTAAAGAAAAAAATATTTTCAACTTATCTGTTAACAATAAATACTCAACTCAGCTGAATTTAAAATCAAAACAAAATATTTATAATTTAAAGCTAAATTCATCTAGTCCAAGCAGTAACAAATTATCTAAGGGAGAGGTTTATAAATTAAGATCAGCTCTTAGTGATATACAATTTATTCTCCCTGAGAAATTAGTTTTAAGATATTTTAGAACTAATAAACTTGCACCCTTAAAAAATAGATATATAAAACTAGGCGATGGCGCTCTCCAAGATGTTAAAACATCTACAATATATAGTGCTGATGATAAAAATGGTTTTTATGTAAATGGTGAAAACAATATTGTTCCAGGTTTCTTTGTTAATGTTGGCCTTAAAAACTTCATATCTCTCTTTAAAGATAAAGGCCTCCAAGGCCCATTTTTAAAAATCTTTTTATGGACTTTTATTTGGGCCCTTACGAGTGTTTTTCTAGCATTTTCTCTTGGTATGTTTCTTGCTTTAGTTGTGAACGCAAAAAAATTAAAAATGAAATCAGTTTACCGAATCTTTTTAATTATTCCATACTCCATTCCTTTCTTTATCTCTGTGTTAATATTTAAAGGTATGTTTAATAAAGATTTTGGAGTCATTAACGAAGTTCTGGCAAGTTTAGGTATGACAAGTAATATTGATTGGCTTGGAAATCCAATATGGGCAAAAATAAGCTGTCTAATCACTAATCTATGGCTAGGTTTTCCATATATGTTTTTAGTTACAACCGGAATTTTGCAATCAATACCTGAAAGTGTTTATGAAGCAGCATCTCTTGATGGCGCAGGAAGATTTAGAACTTTTAGAAGCATAACTTTGCCTCTCATTTTCTCTGCCATCGCTCCTCTACTGGTTGGCACATTTGCATTTAACTTCAATAATTTTGTAGGAATTTATCTTTTAACCGGTGGTGGCCCTCCAATTATAGGTGCGACGACTGCTGCAGGAGAAACTGATATTTTAATCTCCTATACATATAAACTAGCTTTTGAAGGCGGTATGGGACAACACTTTGGCCTAGCCAGCAGTATTGCAATAATAATTTTTATTATTATCGCCACAATTACTATGATAAACTTTAAGCTCTCTGGAATTTTAAAAGAAGAAAAATAAATGAAAGAAAGATTTAATAAAAATGAAATAGAAAAATGGGCCATGCATCTAATGCTTATTAGCCTTTTAATGATAGTTTTATTTCCCGTTTTATATATTATTTCAATATCATTTAACTCATCAGGGGGAATTGGCAATGAACTTATTCCTAAAAGTATAACCCTTAATCATTGGAAATATATTTTAGGAATTTCTTACATCGATAGTGAAACAGGAAAGGAAATTTT
>DAOVTR010000155.1 GCA_030633015.1 Bdellovibrionales bacterium | reverse complement strand
TTTATAGTTTTCAAATTCAACTTACTAAGTTATTTAAGGTACTAAAATTTATATTGGGGAATCCATGAGAATTAAGTTATATGTTAATGAGCTTATTTATACTTTGAAAAACTTAACAAGTTCGGATAAGAAAAATTTAATTTTTGTAGCATTGACCCTCTTTTTTGTTTTATTTTCATATCCAATTATAAGATCCACTACCGACGCAATATTTTTAAATGTTGTTGGAGCTAAAAAATCGCCACATGTTTGGTTATATTCAATTATCGTTTTAAGTTTTGTTATTTCAATTTATAGCACTATTCAAAAAAAAATAGGAGTACATCGTCTATTTTTTGCAACCTCTTTATTATCGGCTCTTATTTTTGTTGTAGATCTTTACTTGATTGATAGTTTTGGGCCAGGCTGGGCCTATAGTTTATTTATTTGGAAGGAAGTATATATTGTTCTCTTGGTCGGAATGGCCTTTGCGTATTTAAATACTACAATTACAGTCGATGTTGCCAAGATACTCTATGGGCCAATCGGGGCAATTAATAGCCTAGGTGGGGTTTTCGGGGGACTTCTTACTGCGCGTTTGACAGCTAATTGGGATATAGAGCATATTTTATATCTTGGTTGTGTCGTTATTATTTTGAGTTCTATAGCATTTCTATTCACTGATAAAAATCAGAAGATTTTTCTGGATAAACAAAATAATGAATTAAAAACTACCCCATTAAAATCTATTTCAGATATTAAAATGTATGTATTCTTAGTCTTGACAGTTGTGGCCCTTAGCCAGTTTTGTATTAATATTGTAAATTTTAAATTTTATATTATTTTAGGAGATTCAATTCCAGATAAAATTGAAAAGACAAGATTTTTTGGAAATATTTATTTCTATATTAACAGTGTAAGCTTATTTATTCAGGTATTGATTGTTCCATTTGCTTTGAAGATATTTAAAATGAGAACAATTCATCAGTTTGTTCCGGTATTGTTTATGTTGGTCTCGCTTACCGGATTTGCAGTTAGTGGAGGATTGCTTGTTCCAGCAGCAGCGGCATTTGTAATTTTTAAAGGAGTGGATTATTCACTTTTTTCTTCTGCAAAAGAAATTTTATATTTTCCATTAACAAAGATTCAACGTTATGGAGCAAAATATGTTATTGATATGGTTGGATATAGAGCAAGCAAGGGGTTGATTTCAACTATTTTAATTTTTGTACAAAAAACTTTTTTTATAAATTTGTTGTTATCATTTTTTCTTTTCTTGTGGGTAATATGTTTAATTCCACTTTTTAGAATGCATAAAAAATTATTAATAACAAATTCAACAAATAATCAATAAAGGGTTCTGTTTATGAATGTAATGAATAATATGTTTGAAACTTCTTATCAGTCTGTACCTTTTTCAAAAATTAGCGAAGATGATTTTATGCCAGCGCTAGAAACGGAAATTAATAAATGTAAAAGTGAAATTGAAAAAATAATTGCTCAGGATGAAATAAGTTTTGATAATACTATAATAGCGCTTGAAGATGCCACAATGAATGTTGAGCTGATTGAATCTATTTTTTCAAATTTATATAGTGCTGAAAGTAATGATAAATTGCAAGTGATTGCAAAAGACTTTTTCTTGAAGAGCCAGGATTTTTCTAATTATATTTCATTTCACTTGGGATTGTTTAAGCGGATTGAAAATTTATATGAAAGTCAGGAAAAACATAAATATACTAAAGAACAGAGTGTTGTTTTAGAAAATTCATATAGAGCATTTATTAGAAATGGTGCGAATCTTTCTGATTCTTTAAAAGAAAGATTAAAAGAGATCGATAAAAAACTTGCCAAAACAACTCTTCAATTTGCTGATAACCTTCTAGAAGAAACGAATCAATATTGGTTGGAGGTTAATAAATCATCTGACTTAGATGGATTGCCTCAAGGGGCAATTGACGCAGCTAAAGAGGCTGCTGTGGAGAAAAAATTACCTGAAAGTTGGTTGTTTACTTTTGATGTCCCTAGTTATCTACCATTTATGAAGTATTTAAAAAATAGAGATCTTAGAAAAAAGTTCGCGCAAGCTTACTCAAAAAGATGTTGCAATGGTGGAGAAACTGATAATAAAGAGTTGGTAAAAACTATTTCATATTTAAGACATGAACGTGCAAATCTCTTGGGGTATAATTCTCATGCAGATTTTGTTTTAGAACGTAGAATGGCATCTAATGTTGAAAATGTTATGGATTTACTTAATCAGATGCTAGATCGCGCACTTCCTGTTGCAAATAAGCAAGTGGCTGAAATAATCGAGTATGCCAAAAAAAATGATGGAATTGAAGATTTTCAAGTATACGATTTTCCATATTATTCACAAAAAGTTAAAATGGAAAAATATGATTTTGATGATGAAGTATTAAGACCTTATTTTAAGCTTGAAAATGTAATTGATGGAGTCTTTACTGTTGCAAGTAAGTTATATGATTTGGAATTTATTAAAACTGATAATGTTGATGTATACCACGAAGACGTAAGTGCTTATGAGGTAAGAAAAAATGGATCATATCAGGGCCTTTTTTATACTGATTTTTTCCCAAGACCAGGAAAACGAGGAGGCGCTTGGGAAACTAGTTTTAAAAGGCAATATAAGAGGGGAGATACAGTTTTTAGGCCACATAGCTCTATTGTTTGTAATTTTACAAAACCAACAAATTCGAGACCATCACTTTTAACATTTAATGAAGTAACAACTTTATTTCATGAATTCGGCCATGCATTACACGATCTGCTTTCAGATGTAACTTATCGAGATGTATCAGGAACAAATGTGTTCTGGGATTTTGTTGAGCTTCCTTCTCAAGTCATGGAAAATTGGGTTTATGAAAAAGAGTGCTTAGATCTTTTTGCAAATCATTATGAAACTGGTGATAAAATGCCAGAGGAGCATGTACAAAAAATTAAAATGAGTTCTAATTTTAACGAAGGATATCAAGTTGTTAGACAGGTTAGTTTATCATTAATAGATATGTCGTGGCATACTCAACATTCTAAAAATATTGTGGATGTTATTGAGCATGAAAAAAGTGCAACAAAAAAGACACAGCTGCTTCCGCCTTTGGATGGAGCATGTGTATCGACTTCATTTTCTCATGTTTTTAGCGGGGGATATTCTGCAGGATACTATAGTTACAAGTGGGCAGAGGTACTTGATGCAGATGCTTTTGAAAAATTTAAAGAAGAGGGAATATTCAATAAAGAGGTAGCAAATTCTTTTTACGAAAATATTTTATCAAAAGGTGGCAGTGATAATCCAATGACTCTTTATAAAAACTTTAGAGGAAAAGATCCATCTGTAGATGCAGTATTGAAAAGAGGTGGATTAATTTAATAAACGGTAGATAGTTCTATTAGTTCTTTTAATGCCTCAAATGATTCCATATCCATGTTTGTAAAAAAAATTCCAATTCCTTTTTTATTATGTCTAATAATTTCGCCTTTTATTTCTATGGGCAGACATTTTTGATCAATTGTCCAGTTAATCTGAATTGAACAAGTAGTAGCAATTTCAAATGTATCTGTCGTTTTTAAAAATATCCCACTCATACTAATATCAATAGATTCATAATTTTTGATTTCACCAGTAGTAAGCACCATTTTTACATCTGTTTTAAAATCTACCCTTGGATCTCCTCTTTGACTTCTGGATACTTCAGACCATGCTTGTTCTCTTCTTAATTTAAATCCATTCAGGGCCAATTGGTAGCTGGAAAAAGCTTGTTCAAGTTTATTGGCAGGTTCATTTTTAATTATTTGAATAAGTCTTTCTGTAAGTGTTTGTGAAATTGTGACTGTTGAGTCTTCAGGAAGAATTGGGGGCATATCAGGTGATATATTACTTATAAATTCGTCCAGCTCACTATCAAGTATGATATTTAAACTATATAAAGCACCCTTGCCTAGAATAAATCTTTTCCATAGTTTGTCGTTTGCTGAAGAGGAATAATCACCATTAAAAAAAAACATATGCTTGTGAGATAAAGGATATTCATCATTTGCCAGAGGTGAAATACCCATAACATAGGTGTCAGCGTTACAATTTCTCCAACTGCCAGAGGAGATGAGTCTACAGCCCGCTTTTAAATATTGTGTATTATTGAAAATTCTTTTGTTGGATTGCTCGATATTTACGTTTATACCATGATTAATTAATATTTCACTATCTGATGGAGTTAGAGGAGCGAGACTATGATTATTCTCATCCCTGATATGAAGATCTATACGTTGCATATTATAACCGTCTTAGTTTTAATATAATGTTTAACAAACCATTATATAAATAATACAGTAAATTAATAAAAATAATAGATAAATATGGAATTAATAAATGAGCAGTGAAAGCAGATTGCCAGATTATGGTGAAATAAAAAAAAGAGTTGTTCAAGAGCGACTAGCACTAGTGGAAGTGAGTAAGGATAAAAATCAAAAAACAGTAATTAGATCATTGATTGATATTTTTAAGATTTTAGAAGTTATTGAAGGTATCCAAAAAGATATTATTAAAAACTCCATTTCATTTGTGGGACTTATAGAGCTTTTTAATAAACAATTTATGAGCTTTTCCGATTTTTTAATTCCTGAAAAAATTATAGAAACTTCCTTAGTTAATAATTTTCTTTTTGAAGAGCAAGAGTTTTATCCGCTGATAGATACTGAAACATTAACTCTTCATAAAGATATTGATCAATACCATTATGAGATAATCTCTTGGATTAAAGAGAGTATCTTAGATCATGTTAAATCAGAAAAACTGTTAAATGAGTTAGGTTTTTCAGGGTATAAAGGAGAAGATGAGCTACTTTGTCGTTGCATTTCTTGTATGTCACTATATCGAAGTAAGCTTAGAGCAATTGTGTGGAATAAAATTTCTGAACAATTAGTTATTTTGAACGAACAGTGCCTTAAAGAATCAAATCAACAATT
>DAOVTR010000260.1 GCA_030633015.1 Bdellovibrionales bacterium | reverse complement strand
GCTTCAAGCAGTGGAAAGTTAATTCCAGGCAAGTTAAAAATTTCTGGCATGCAATTTATAATGTTAGTTACGTTTGCTTTTTTAAGTTTGAATTCGCTATCAGCATTTAAAAAATCAATGATAAAAGTTTTTCCTTTTAAGTTGTTAAGCTTTAAAAGTTCAAGTTGGCTAGTATTGCCTACAAAGACATCACAGTTTAAAAACTTTTTCAATACCTTACTTTTAGACAGTTTTTTATCTGTGAAATCTTTAAGGGTAGGCTTGTTGATTTTGTATGGAAAAATAAATGGAAAAATTAATTTTAAAAAAGTTTCAAGCCTTGATGGCCCCTTTAAAAGAAGAGGAGTGGAGAAACCAAAGTATGGATCGGCAAAAATTAAATTATTGGAGATTTCATTAAAGAGGTGCATTGTATGTTTTTGAAAAACACCAGCATAAAATCCAATTTTTTTATTTTTAATTATAGTTGGATTTTTCTTTGCGTATTCACCTATGGCCCATGGAACATAAATATCTTTAAAGATTTTTCCTGTGGCGACCATACTCTCTTTTACAAGAGACTTCAGTTCTTCTAGTTCTGGATGAGCATATATTTTCTTTCCAATTTTAACATTTTCAGGCAAGCCTGAGATGCTTATAACGTCTACTTTTCCGTCAAACTTTTTAATTAAGTTTTTCATTAGTTCAATATCAAAGTTTGTACCATATCTAAAAACTTGATACCTTTCACCTTCGAAATCAATTACTCTATTGAAGTTTGCTGATGGTGCAGATGTTGAAATATCAATAATTTCTTTCATTTTTTACCTTCAGTGAATTTATTAATGTCTTCAAAAAAGGTGACAGAGAAATCTTCATACTTGAAATCATCTAGGTTTGGATAATCTTCAAATTTATTATTTACAATAAAGGAATGTTGGCAATTTAGATAATTAACAGTTTCAGCAGAAAGGCCAAGTCTTTTTAAAAGTTTTGCAATTATTTTATTACGTTTTATTGGAATGAGCTTGAAATTATGCCCAAGTGCTTTAATTGCGCTTTTAAGAAAGTGCTTAATTTGAGGTTGATTTTTTCCAGTGAGATTATAAGTTCTAATGTCATATTTTTCATGCGGTAATATAACCATTTCTGTTAGCCAGTCAATCAGTATATTGGCGGGAACTAAAGGAATAGTAGTGCCTGGATTATATGGTACTAATATTGATGGAAAAAACTTTACAGTTTTTCTTTTGGAAATATTATCCAACGCTTTTAGTAAAGAAAATGGCCCATCACTTGATTTAAAGCTTGAGTCGGAAGGCTCATCGACTATGTATCCAGTTCGATATATTCTTTTTTTTATATTTGGCAATTTATATTTTCTAAATAGTAATTCTGCATCTCGCTTAGTTTGTGAAAAAGAATTATTAAATTTGGTCGTTGTAACAAGCTCATCTTCAGGATAGTCTCCAATATAATTGCCTGCAACAGAAGTTGAAGAGAGTTGATGAAAAAAAACTAAGGATTTACATTGAGATGCCAAAAAAAGAAGGTTTTGTAAGCCAATAACGCTAGTCATATAGTTTTCGGTAGGGTCAGAGGTTAAACCATAAAATGATTCAAGATGAATGAATTGGCTAGCATTTTCAATAATGGTATGACGATCAGATTGATCTTCAAAAATTTCTTCTTGAGTGATATCTCCTGGAAGAAGAACGATGTTTTTTATTTCTGAAAAAAGTGATGATACAAAATCTAACTGGTCAGCATTTACGCAAAGATAAATAGTTTGAAAATGATCCACCAGTCGTGGAATTATTTTTTGACCTAAAAAACTGGTTGAGCCAGTGATAAAAATATTCATTATGCCTCAAATGTTTGCAATATCATCGAGTGAATATGAGTTGCTTTTAAATTCATTAACATTATTAAAACAACAAAAATTTAATTTTTGTTGTGCTATTTTAATTTGAAAGTTTTTTGATTTTTGAAGTTGTTCTCCATCGCCTAAAAAAGCAATCTCACTGTTTTCTAAGTTAGATATTTTAATTTCATCCGTTTCAAAGGAAATCAGATTATTATCATTTTGTGGATATTGACCAATTCTTATTTTGTAAATACATTTAATTAAATCCATTTTCTTTTTATGTAAAAAAATTGTTACATTAAATTTGCCGTCAGTATTTTTTGTATCTGGAGCAATATTAAATGTGCCACCAAGCATTGATTGGTTATTTATAAAAAGCATTGGCGTTAAAATTGTAGAATTATCTAGGGTTGAGTGAGTAGATTCTATTTCTAATGAATAATATTTCAGCTTACTACTAATTAATTCTTTTGCTAATACCATATTATATATATGACCTCTCGAAAATCCCATAAGGGATTTAAAACCAGGAACGGTAGAGCGGTAAATGTTTACCTTTGCAGCAACCTTAGCAGCAATTCCTATTCCTCCATTTGTTGACATGTATTTACCGTTAATATCTATCAGATCAATTTGGCTTGTTGATTTATATTGAAAAATTTGAGTTATGGCCTTAATGGACTGCTTTATTCCTAATTCATTTGCAAGATCGTTGGCCGTACCAGCCGGTATTACAAAAAGATTGATTTCAGTGCCCGCAATTTCTTGAATAATTACGTTTGCAGTTCCATCTCCACCAATTGAAAATAAGTAATCAATTTCATTTTTTATGTCACTTTGAATGGATTTTTTTAATTGTTCAAGAGAGGGAGGAGTTTTAAAATTTAGATCATGTCTAAAAAGGATTTTTTCTATTTCTGAAAGCCATAGCTTTTTTTCAGATTGACCAGCTTTCATATTGTAGTAAATGCTTATTCGGGCCATGTTTTCCTATTTGTTTTGGTTCAAAATATTACCATATATAGCTTAGTGATTAGGATTGTTTAGTAAAAAATACATGGATAAAAAACTGATTACTCAAGAAAAAGACTCATCTACTTGTCACATTATTTTAAGCTGCCAACTATTCTTGGCAGATATTTTAAAGTTCTATTAATTTGCTCCGACAAGGTAACTAGGAGACGTATTTTTGTCTTCAATATATTTAAGTAGTTAGGTGAAACAGATGTTAACCAGTTTCTCAGAATTTAAATTTTATCAGTCCTTTAGAGTCCCAGTGGAGGCTGCTGATGATCTTAGATTCCTTGTGGAAATTGATGAGAGTTTTGATAATAAGAGATACATTGACGATGCTAAATTAATTGATGTTAGTGTAACAGGCCTTGGATTTTCTACTGCTGAAAGAATATCGGTCGGTACAGAACTGAATATTTCTCTTCATTTTAAACGTTTTCATATTGATGTATCAGCAACTGTCGTCAGGGCCTTTTCTGATATAAATTCAGAAGAAGAAATTATATACGGTATTGAAATAGAAGAAGATAAAAAAGTATATAAATTTTTAGAGCAATATGTAATGAACTTTTCTCCAAATAGACTGCGAAATTGTTTGGTTGATGCTGCTTTAAAAGAGAGATATACCAAGACAAGTGATGGTTTTGAGATGTTTTCTCTATTGCTCAGTCTGTTTCAAGATATTACAAAAATTGGTGAAAATCATGGTTTTGTTGAGAGTATGTTAGACGAGGTTGTAAGAATATTAAATGCTCAAAGAGCATCAATTTTTCTAATAAACCCTAATACTAATCAATTGGAGG
>DAOVTR010000117.1 GCA_030633015.1 Bdellovibrionales bacterium | reverse complement strand
GACACTACCATCAATCTCCGAATTACCTTCAGTTGGATTAAAATTGTTTTTTGTGATTATATTACAAATATCAATAATATTTTCAGCTGTTAGTACTTTGCTCTTTACTTGAATTAATTCGCCTTTTATCCTAATTGAAGGAGGTTCATCAACTCTAATATGAATATCACTTGCATTATAATTGATAGCAAGCTTAGCAAGATCTGAGATGTTTTGTTGTGAAAAAGTCATTATATTTCCATTTTTATAAATATATATTAAATAATAACATTAATTAAACTATGATAATATCTGGTAAAGTTGTTCGAAAAAAAAGATGAGCAAAATAGTATGGAAAAGATTTTAATAATTAGATTTTCGAGTTTTGGTGATATTTGTCAATGCATGAGTGTTACAGATTTAATTGTAGGAAGGTATCCTGACTGTGAAATTGATTGGGTAGTCCGCAGTGATTTTTCAGAGTTTTTAAAGATTGATGGCAATATTAATAGAATATGGAATTTTGATAAAAAGAGTGGAATTACAGGACTTATTAAATTAGCCCTTAACCTACGAAAGCAAAAATATGATATTGTTTACGATGCACATAACAATATAAGATCATTGATAATAAAAATGGTATTTATATTATTATTTTCAAGAACAAAAATTATTATTAGAAGTAAAAATAGGTTTAAAAGATTTCTCTTGTTTTATTTAAAGATTAATTTATTTTCAAAACCGTTTAGAGCTATTGATTCATACCAAAAACCATTTAAAAGTTATATAACGATTGATAATAGTTATAAACCTAAACAGTGGAATATTGATGAACAATTAATCAATCAGTTGTATAAAAAAAATAATATAAAATCTAATATTAAAGATTATATTATTATAGCTCCCTCTGCTGCATGGGAGATGAAAAGATGGCCTGAAGAGTATTGGATAGATCTTGTTAAGGAACTTATTGATTATAAATTTATCATTCTGGGAGGCCCTGGAGATCAGTTTTGTGATAATATTTCAAATATTGATCCTGAAAGGATCATTAATTTAGCAGGGAAAATTTCAATTTTAGAAAGCTGTATGATTGTAAATCAATCATCTTTTTTTATTTCGGCAGATACTGGTATTTTACATGTAGGAGACCTGCTGGGAAAAAATGGTATTGCATTAATTGGGCCTACGGCCTTTGGTGGGACTAAAAGTATTAGCATTTCCGTTTTGGATATTGATTTAAGTTGTAGGCCATGCACTAAAGATGGTCGAGGGAATTGTAATGAGACTCCATATAAAAAATGTATGATTAATATAAAACCTAAAATGGTTAGCACAATAGTTAAGGAAAGGTATCATTGAATGTTAAAGCATGTCCTAAGGTCGTTGTATTAACTGGGGCTGGTATCTCTGCCGAGTCAGGAATAAAAACTTTTCGTGATAGTGGTGGCCTTTGGGGAAATTATAAAATTGAAGATGTTGCATCTCCTGATGGATTTAGAGAAAATCCAAACCTTGTTTTAGATTTTTATAATCAAAGAAGAAGACAGTTAATCGATCATAGTGTTGTTCCCAATTTAGCTCATTATGCTTTGGCAAATTATGAAAAATTCAATTCCAACATTTTGATTGTTACTCAGAATGTAGATAATCTTCATGAGCGGGCAGGAAGTAAGAATGTTTTACATATGCATGGAGAGCTTTTGAAAATGAGATGCGCTAATACTGCTAAAATATTTGATATTAAGGGTGATTTTGATAAAGATTCATTATGTGAATGTTGTAATCAAAAAGGTAGTTTAAGGCCTCATATTGTTTGGTTTGGAGAGATGCCAATGTACTTAGATTTGATTTATAAGCATCTAAAAGATTGTGACTATTTTATTTCAGTTGGAACTTCAGGTAATGTTTATCCTGCAGCCATGTTTATAGATCATGTATCAGAAGATTGTAGAAGCACTGAGCTTAATTTTCAATCAACCCCATTTTCTTCAAAGTTTCATGAACATATTTCGGGAAAAGCAACAGGTATTGTTCCATCTTTTTTTGAAAAGTTAAAATTGATTGCTACATAGTTTACATTTTGAATTTTTTTGCCACCTGTTTTTTTCCATTTCCCAGGTGTTAATATTGAAAAGTAAAGATTGATTAGATTGTAATGTGTTTTGATTTAATAAAAGTTTGATTGCTTCAGCAGCTTGCATGATTCCAAATATACCTGGGGTGACGTTAACTGTTGCAATGTTTTCATTAATGTTTTTAACATCGCAGGGATAAAGACATCTTAAACAGCCATGTTTTTTATTGTCTGGGTTTGAATATTTAAAAGTATAAAGTTGACCACTAAATGAATCAATAGTTGCAATAATAATATCTTTATTATGTTTGAATGATAGATCATGAAAAGATAATTTTGTGTTAAAGTTATCAGTACAGTCTAAAATTAAATCTATATCAGAGATATAATCTTTAAAATTGTTGGATGTTAAATTTACTTTGGACGTTTCTATTTTTGTTGAAAAAGATAAAGGCTGTAAATTAGTCTTTATTACATCGACTTTAAACTTTTCGATATCATTTGGAAGATAAGTTATTTGTCTTGGAAGATTTGAGAGAGATATTTTATCAAAATCACATATATGAATTTTTCCAATTCCTGCACGAGCAAGATAGGTCGCTGCTACTGTTCCAAGTCCGCCTGCTCCAATTATTAAAATGGAGCTATTTCGTAGTGTGGTTTGTCCATCGGTACCAATAAAATTAACACTCATCTGTTTTTTATAAAAATCATTATATGTGGCATTAGACATGGTTTTCTTTATAGTGTTCGTTTTTCCAAATAGGGACTTTCGCTTTTATAGTGTCGATAATAAATTCGCATGCCTTAAAAGCATCTTTTCGGTGAGTAGATGATACAAAAATCCAAATTGCGGTTTGTGATACATCAATTCGTCCTACTCGATGAAAGCATATGGCATCCAATATTTCATAACGATTAAGTGCTTGCTGAACAATTTCGGTACCTTCTTTTTTGGCAAGTTCTTCATAAACTTCGTAATTGATTGATGTAACATCCTTGCCATTGTTATGATTTCTAATTCGTCCTTCGAACGTAACAACTGCGCCAATTCTTCTGTTTTTAAATTTTTTATATTCTAAATTAAAATTTAGTTTTTCTCTGGTTATATAAAACAAGCTATCCTCCAGATACTGGCGGAATAAAAACAATGGTATCGTCATTGTGAATTTTAGAATTAAACTCAACATATGAGCAATTTATGGAAATTTTCAGATCGTCTTTATGTATTGGAAAATGATATTTACTATTTAATTCATTATATAATTCTATAGCTGAAGCTGCTTTTGTATTATAGGATTCACTGTCTAAGTTAGTAGTTTCTTTTAGTGAGGCAAAATATTTAATTTGAACTGTTTTTGATGTCACTTTTTCCCCCTGATTTTTCTATTAGTCTAATCTTTTTTATTTCCATATCATGACTTAATGCCTTGCACATGTCATAAATTGTTAAGGCTGCAGTAGACACACCTGTTAACGCTTCCATTTCGACTCCTGTTTTTGAAGTAGTTTTTACGGTACATATTATTTGGGCAATATTAGAATCACTATTTGTTGAGATCTTAATTTTACAACTTTCTATTGGGATTGAGTGGCAAAAAGGTATCAGGTCTTGAGTCTTTTTTACGGCCATTGTTGCCGCAATTATAGCAGTTTGAAAAACGGCGCCTTTTTTCGTAATAATTTCGTTATTTTCAAGTTTTATCCAAATTAAAGGTGGAAGATAAATCTCTCCCATTGCCTCGGCAATTCGAAGGGTGATTTTTTTATCAGAAATATCAACCATTGTGGGATTGTCGTTATGGTCTATATGGGTAAATTTATTATTCATTAATTCTATCCACCTACTTGATTCATTTGTTGGTCTAATTCAGAAATACGCTCCATCGGTTTCATCTTTATAATTTGATTTAATAAGTTAGGGTACTCATTAAAAGGAATATTTTTAAGATTAATGCCATCGTTTTTCATTAGACAAGCTCTTAGTTTTCCATTCATATCCATTCTTAGGCGGGAGCAGTTGCTGCAAAAACTTTTAGTTTCTGATGCTATGAAACCAATATGGCCATCGCTCTTTGTTTTAAAATAAAAAGCAGTAGAGTCTTTAGGACTGTCAATTGGAATTAAATCATTGTTTGTTTTTATAATTTCGATTGCTTGATCTGCTGAGAAAAAATGTTTTTCATAATACTGTCTTGCCGTACCAATTTTCATCAGTTCTAAAAAACGAATGTTAAGTTTATATTTTTCTGAGAAATGGACATAGTCTTCTATTTCTTGAGTGTTAATTCCCTTAAGTAGAACCATATTAATTTTAATATTAAAACCAAGTGATTGTGCTAAGAAAATTGATTCTAAAACAGTGTTTAGTTGTTTTGATTTTGTAATTTGCTCAAACTGTTTAGGCATAAGGCTATCTAGGCTTATATTGATGTGCTGACAATTTGTTTTTTTTAGTTGAGGAAGTATTTCTTTAAGCTTTAATGCGTTGGTTGTAATTGCAAGTTTTTTTAAATCCAGGGTGGAAAGTTTTTCAACAATCAGTAATAAATCTGGATGAATTAGTGGCTCACCTCCAGTAAGTCTAATTTCATCAATTCCTAATTTGTTTAAGTTTGAACATATATCAAAAATCTGATTTGCAGTAAGTCTTTGGTTTGCAGGTCGAAATTTATTGTGCTCTGGAATGCAGTAAAAGCAATTCATATCACATGCATCAAGAAGTGAAACTCTTAGTTTATGTACATGTCTGTTTTGTGAATCAATAATAAGATTAGACAAAGGTGCCCCCACAATGTGCCCAGTTATAAAAAGGAACAAGCTGGTCTTTTAAATTTTTTTGATGAAGGTCAAACTGAATAAAGCCATTTGTATTTGATAAAGCACTATAATCACCTGATCCATTTGTTGTTACGGGTAGAGCGTCAACAATACCGGAGCTGTTTTGAAATGTTTTTACTGGAATGAAATTAGTCAACCGATTGTTGATAACAGGTTGCTCTATTAATCGCACTAAACTTAACGTTGAGGTGTATGAAGTATTGTTAGTAAGGCTTTTGTGCAAATATGGGATAATATATCTTCTTAAGCATACCAGTGCCGAAATGGGGTTTCCGGGAACTCCAAAAATTGCTTTATTATTTGTCTTTTTTCCGAACCAAAAAGGTTTACCAGGCTTTTGGGCAATCCTGTGAAAAATCTTTTTTACTCCACATTTTTCAAGTGCCTCAGGAACAAAATCAAATTTTCCTTTTGATACTCCTCCACTTAAAATAACGACTTGTGAATTCGAAATAATGCCCTCTAATTTTCCAGAGAGGATTTCAATGTTATCTTTAATATGGGCCTTTTTGATATTTTTAAAACCAAAAGCAGTAAGTTCAGCACTAAGAGAGTATGAATTAGACATTCTAATCTGGTAATCCTTTATTGGACCATCTAAATCTACAAGTTCATCACCTGTTGATATGATTGTAATTTGGGGGTCACTTAAAACATTTAGGTTCGAAATACCTTGAGAAGCAATTATATTAATATGTGGAGAATTTATATATTTTCCATCTTTTAAAATTAGATCATTTTTTTTTCTGTCACTATTCTTGGCACAGATATTATTATGAAAATTAAGCTTAATTTTTTTAGAAACAACTGCTTGATTATTTTCTATGGAAACATCTTCATATCTTATTACACAGTTGCAATTAGTTGGCAGCACAGCTCCAGTCATTACTTCAATACATTGAACATTGTTTTTTAGAGAGATTATTTTTTGACCTGCTTGAGATATATCTTCAATCTTAAAAAAATAATTATAATTATCTTGTTGTATCAATTCTAAATT
>DAOVTR010000178.1 GCA_030633015.1 Bdellovibrionales bacterium | reverse complement strand
TTTATAAAGGAAAAAAATCAGGGTGGTCAGATGACCTTATCTCTCTTGGTAAGGATGCAGATATTATTTTACTTCAAGAAGGCCTTGAAAGCTTACATACCCCTCTCCAGCAAATTGACAATTTTTCTTTTGACATGGCAGCCTCTTTTCAAATAGGACATCAAAAAAATACAACCGGTGTAATTTCTGGAAGCAAATACCTGAAACAATCAGCCATAGCAATTAAAACAAAAAGAACTGAACCTATTTCAAATACGCCCAAGACATCCATCATTACGACATATTTAATTAAAGGACAGCCGAATACAAAACTAATGGTAATCAATATTCATGCCCTAAACTTTGTACGATCATCGATTTATAAAACACAATTTATAGAAATAGAAGATTATATTGTTACACATAACGGACCAATTATATTTGCCGGTGATTTTAATGCATGGAACGAAGCTAAAGAAAAAGTTTTAAACAAATTCATAAAAAAATATAATTTTATAGAAGTACAATTTGAAAAAGATTTTAGAACTAAATTTAATGGACATGCATTAGATTATGTTTTCATAAGAGATCTTCAATACTCTATTTCTAATGTCCACGCTGATATTTTAAGTTCTGACCATAAGCCATTATCAGTCACACTACTTTACAATCAATAAAAAATCTTACTTATTATACCTTGTTTCTTTTCCTTAAAATCTGGATTTGATATCTTTTCTCCACCTGCGAGTAAGTTTTTTCTAATATTATAAATATCGTTTGAGTTTTCTAGAATACGATTATAATCCGTGATTGAATAAATTAAAATCTTTGAGCGTTCCAACTTTTGGCAAAGCAAAAATGAAAGCTTTTGAATATCGTCTACATTATTAAAGGGGCCAATAAGTTCTTGAGTAGGCTCATTACGTATTGAGTATTCAGGAAGATCGTTATAGATATCTAGCAATACATCAATATCTAAACTACCATATCCATCAAAAACATGTCCCAAATAATACTTATAGTCTTCGCTCCCTTTAAGTTTTAAGTAACGATAAACCAAAATAATTGTGTCATCCCAATTAATAATCTCCACTATATGAATACTCCAAAGTCTAATACGGCACTGCCCTCTGGAAGTAACTCTACATCAACTTCCATTGGTTTTGTTTCTATATTGATCTTCTCTTCACTAATAATCTTTGATAAAACAAAGTGCTTCTTTAATGATATCTTGACTCTTTTTTTATAACTTGAATTGTTAAATAAATACAATCTTCTTACTTCATTAAACTGCAACTCGTTGGGCCCGGCAATTCGCTTTCTCCAAAAATGCTCCAACTGTTTATTAAATTTTAAATCTAAATGTAAAATATCAAATGTTGAAAACAACTTTGCCCAAAACTTCTTAATTTGATCATAAGAAATATTTGATAAATCATTTCCATTAAATAAAACCAATCTTCCTTCACCAAGAGTAGTATTGTTTATTTTTGCCATAAAGTTTATCTTTTCCGACTTTAATTCATTTTCCAAAGTGAACTGTTCAATTTTTTTTATACAAGGAGCCGTAAGGTCTGACTGATTGATAATCACCTTGCCTCCTCCCATAAAAATCTTTAATAACTCATTTAATTTTAACAGATCAAGTTTTTGGGAATTTAAAACACAATGTATTATATTTTGCTCATAACTTTCTTCTTCATATTTGATCTGTTTTAAATCATGGCATTTATATAACCAAGAGTAATTCAGATCAAAAAACTGCTTTAAAAAGAAATCATGAAATTTTCCACCAAACATATCGTGTGATTCATATATATTAAAAAAGGTTAAATCCTCCAGTTGATTGACAGTATCATCATTATAAATTTCATTTTTTATAACATTAAAAAAATAACTATCCGAAATTAAATCTCCTAAAAACTTTAAAAAAGTATCCTTTTTCGCCTCCTGAGGGATTAAAACAGATGATGGTAAAAAATTATAAGAATGTGTTTTTAGCAATTGCTTTACATAATTTGAAACATGCTCAATCTCAAAAATCCGATGTTCAAGATCTTGAACATTACTGCCTAAAAAGACATAGTTTAAATCACCAATCCATCTTTCAGCAAATGATTCTTTTGCCGTAGTATAATATAAATCCAAAATAGTATTAAAAAACTCTCCTCGAAACTTGTCTTCCTCTTCTTTTGAAAATTTTTTTATTTCATTTTCATTTTTTTTCTCATCTTTCAAATCAGTTAAAGATGATTTTTGTACTTTTAAAAATTTAGAAAAAGACTCATCAAATGTTAAAGAATTATCAATGAAAAAACTTTTAAATATACCATTTTGGTAATAAAAAGAATTTAAACCTACCACTGGAATATTCAAGTCATTATCATTTAAATATTTACTAAATGAATTTACAAAGTAAGAATATTTTTTATAAACGTTTGTATCAAAAAAAGTACATATTTTGTTAAGAAGCCCCTCTTGATCAACTATACAATACACAGTCTCAAACTCATTTTTTGCAAAATTTCTTGCAATAAAATGTGGCACCCCCCCATTTGGCAAAAATGGAGCCGGTGTCATCGGCATTAAGAAAATAATATTCTTTTCATACTCTTGAGCTAATTGACAAAGTTTTACTAAATCCGTTTCTGGAACCTTATCTCCAAAATCAATGTCACTTCCTGTTTCTGTATGAAATGACCAATTTATTGGAATAAATATTGGTGCTTGTCCTTCAAATTGCTGAAGCTTAAACTTCCAAAGAGAAGATGAAGTCCTCCAATAGAAAAACCACCTCTCTTCAAAAAAAGAACTTCCTGCAGATTTAATAATTTCGCTATTATTTTCATCATCCATAAACGTGGACCGTCCGACTTTGTGCATCATCAGTAATAATATTAATCAATTAAATTAAATCTTATCAATTTAAGTCGAATATTGTAAAGCTAACTTTTATTTAACATATTGTAATAATGAAGTTAGATCGTTAGTATAAATGTTTTATATGTATGTTTTGAGGGATTATTAAAATGGCAGATGATGCTACAATTGTTTTAACAGATATCAAAAGTGCTCTTGCAACTGCAGAAAAGGAAGCTGCTAAAAAACCTGCTGCTTTATTAGTTGTTGGTGGTGTTTTAAATGGCACATTATTTGATTTAATAGAAAATGAAACTACCATTGGCAGAGGCGGAGAAAATAGTATACCTCTTGAATTTGCTGGTATTTCTCGAAACCATTTTAAAATGACCTCCATGAATGATACTCAACTTTTAAGTGATGCAGGATCTAAAAATGGTACTTATTTAAATAATAAAAAACTAGAACAACCAACCTTGCTTAGAAAAGGCGATATCATTAAGATTGGAAGTATTGCCTTAAAATTTCTACCAAAAGGTGATCCTGAAAGATTAACCTATGATAAATTAAACCTTGAAGCGAACACTGATAAATTTACAAAATGTTTTAATAAAGATTACTTTAATAAAAAAATAGAGCTTGAAGTAAAAAAATGCAAAGTAACCGGTAATCCTCTTTCACTTTTAATGCTTGACTTAGATAAGTTTAAAAATCTTAATGATACATATGGACATGACGCGGGTGACTATGTTTTGTCCCACCTAGCTGATCTAATCAGACAAAACGGTGTAAGAGATGATGATGTATTTGCTCGATATGGTGGAGAAGAATTTTGTATAATACTCCCAAAAACGAACATAAAACAGGCATTTGAAATTGCCGAAAGAATTAGGGCCGTCATTGACGTAGAAAATTTTGTTTACGAAAATAAAGTTCTTCCCGTTACCTCATCCATTGGTCTAGCTGATTACCGCCAAGGAGTTTTAATTGGTGCAGATTTATTTAAAAGAGCTGATAAGGCCCTATATCTTGCTAAGGATAATGGACGAAATCAAGTTCAATTTTATCGGGGATAACAATCCATTTGCTTTGTAATATGCTAGAACTAAATCCACAATCAATTCAACTACTCCCAGAACATATTATTGATCAAATAAAAGCAGGAGAAGTAATTGAACGTCCCTCTTCTCTAATTAAAGAACTACTAGAGAACTCCATTGACGCTCAATCGTCAAAAATATCTATCCATATCTGTAACGCAGGATTAGATCTAATTGCTATTGAAGACAATGGACAAGGTATTTCGTTTAATGATCTACCACTAGCTTTTTGCAGACATGCAACCAGTAAAATTCAAAATTTTAATGACCTTTATTCCCTTTCTAGTTTTGGATTTAGAGGTGAAGCATTGGCAAGTATTGCAAGTATTTCTAAAATCACCTGTACTTCCAGCCCCAATGAGACATCTCTTAAAGGTGGCAAAATTATAATAAATGGTGGCAAACAGGATTTACACCAAGAACACAATAGCTCATCTCATGGAACTCATCTCTTTATTAAAGACCTATTTTTTAATACTCCAGTTAGACTTAAATTTATTTCATCTCAAAAGAGTGAACTTAGTTCAATAAAAAAAATTATAAACTCTTTTATCATATCCAATCCTCAGATTCATTTTTCAATTAAATTTGATGACAATGAAAAACAATTTCATCTACCAATAAATGAGGAATTATTATCCAAAAGAATTGAGAAAATAAATTCTAATAAGAATATGCCTCTTGATTTTTTATATACTACGTTTAGCTAC
>DAOVTR010000139.1 GCA_030633015.1 Bdellovibrionales bacterium | reverse complement strand
TTCTACTTTAAATTCTTTTAAAAATTGCTTCATTTTCTCATTTTTACTTGGAACAAACAGTTTTTGATTTGTAAAAACAAAAATTAAGCCATCTTTTATTAAAGATTGTTTTTGAGCATTAATTTGATTCAGTAGTGCGTGGTGTGGATTTTTATTTGGCAACTTTGCAAAATTTAAAACAATTCTTGAATAATATATGTTTTTTGTTTCAGGTTCATCATTCAACATTAATCTCTGACCAGTAAAATTAGTCTGGTCATGTTTGTACTTATTATTCATTACATCACAAATGAGTGATATATGATCAAAGTTTTGATGATTTGCAATTTTGATCAGATAAGTTAAGAATTTTAATTCGTGACAAATTCTGATGTATTGATCACTAAAATTAAGGCTGCCATAAAAATCAGGACAAATGATTTCATTCCATTTCTTTTGTATGTTTTCTTCTTGTCCAAGCCAATGGGACAGAATGAGCGAAGTTAAGTTATCTCCAGAATATTTTGTATTTATTATAAAGGGGTCATCAGTTGGGATTGGTGGAATGTTACTACTTCTATTAAGCCATTTTGGAAATTGGATTATTAGTTCATTTAGAAAAAGTCCAAAACTCTTATGAGACAAAGAGTGAGAAAAACTAGTTTCATTTAATTGTTCTTTTAAGGACTCTTCAGAAAAAATAATCATCATTTCAGTTATTGAAATGTGTTTAAATTGGCTTTTAAGTTGTCTTATTAGATGAGTAAATTCACTTGATGGGCGATACCAGCTGTATTGATTGGCCTGAAGTGCTTCGCATTGAAGTTCTCTATGGCCACCTTTTGGAAAAAGTTTTGTAAAAAAAGATGTAGGGTTCAAAAGATTATTTTCAGTGATATTTATATTTGCAGAATATGATAGCTCTAAAATAAATCTTATTCGATACATATATACAGTAATTACTTTAAAACAGTATTGTTCAATAAAGTCAGAAACAGGCTTGTGAAATTTTGCTTTATTATTTTTAAGTTGATCCCATAGATCGGTGAAGTTTTCAATTTCACTGCAGTTAATATGTTGTTGGTTGGAATAAAAAACAAACTCATTAAATATATTTATTCGAAGAGATTTATTTAATAAATTTAATTGTCCAAACTGTCTTCTTGCGTCTTTAAGTAGAATTGATCTTAAATTTTTTATAAATATGGCTGATTTTGAAATTAAACTATCACCTCTCCATCCAGGCACTAAGTACCTTGAAGGGGTAAAGCCTTGATCTTTTGAAGGTGAAGGAATTGGAGGAAGAATGGGGGCTGGAGTTCTATCTTCATTATTAAAAATAGTTTTTTCTTTTACTGATGATGTGGCCCAAAGTATAGGTTTGAAATTATTGTTAGCCAAAAATATCCTTCAAAAGCTTATGAGTTAGAAATTTTAATACCAGATAAAATTGATCTAACTAATAGCAAACAAATTTAATATGTTAATCCCCAAAATGTTGGAAAATTTTTACTCAAAAGCTTTCAAATGTCATGGAAAAAATGAAAGAATATTTTGACAATAAATTATATTGTATTCCTCCTTAATAATCTTTGATTTTGTTAAAGATTATTCTTTTTGCACCGAAATGTTAGTAAGATAGTAATTCTCTATATTTAGAGTGAATTTTTCTTACGGGAGTATCTTTATGACTGATGACAACGAGGATCTTATAGAGCAAGGCTTTAATGATGCGGAGCTTGAAGATATTATGACTGAGATTGAAAATTTAGAGCAGGATTTCCAAGATGATGATTTGGTTGAGTCAGTTTCTACAGAAGATCCTATTGCAAAAGAGATGGAAGAATCCGGTGTTGAATCAGAAGAGGTAAGTGCACTTGATGAAAACAGTGATTTATCTAAGGCCTTAGGGATAGAAGAACAGCAAGCTTACAGTCAAGATGATTTGATTGTAGATAAGGTTGAAATACCCAAAACAGATATTCAAAAGTCTATTGATAGTGAATTAGATGAAATTTTGACTAATAATTCTGTAGATCTTGATGATGAGCATGAAGATGGGATTATAAATATTGAAGATATCTCTCAAAAAAATGAAAATATTCAGGAGTCTAAAGTGGTATCAATAATTGAAAAGAAAGTAGAGACTGCTAAGGATGAATCAAGCAATGGATATGATACTCAAATGGATTTTTCTGTGTCTGGTAAAATGAATTTGAAATTAAATTTTAAAATAGGTGGTCATCAAGTTCAGCTCCACGTAAATGAAAAAGATGGGTTTATAATAGAAATGGAAGGAGGAGCTCAGTTTTCTCTGCCAATGAAAAAGGCCAGTTAAGAAAGGTTAAAGTGTCTATAAAAATCCTTGGAGGATTCGCTAAAGGACTTAGTTTAAAAGTTCCTAAATCAACAAATATAAGACCAACATCAGTAATGCTTAAAAGAAGAGTTTTCGATGCAAATCAAGACTTGTCTGGATATATTTTTGTTGATTTATGTGCAGGAAGCGGAGCAGTGGGGCTGGAGGCTTTGTCTCGAGGAGCAAAAAATGTTATTTTTGTAGAGTTTGATAAACTGTTTTTTAAAAATTTAATGAAAAATATTGGATTGTTTTTAACCCGATTTAAGGGCCTTGATAAGCAGGTCGTAAGTGTTAATCAGAGGGTAGAAAATTGGTTAACTCAATTTAAAAAGAAGTTGATTTATAAAGAGAAGCCGTTAGATGATAAATATATATTTTTTTTGGATCCCCCTTATGAATTAGTCGATATTTATGAATATATAACAATTTTTTTACGCCATATTAAGGATGAGCATATTAAAGGGCAGTTTTGGATAGAGTCAGATATTCAAAAAGGTCTTGATTTAGACTATTGGAATCAGGTTCCAGTCGATATTAAAAAGATTTTCAGACAAGGTACAAGCTATATTATTGTTGTAGATTTATAACCTTAGCTTGCAAAATTGATCATTTATTTATAAGTTTTTATTATCTATTTACATAAAAAAGGTTTAAATAATGTCAACTAACAAAAAAGCCATGTATGCAGGTACTTTTGATCTTTTCACCAAAGGTCATGCAGATATAGTAAATCGTGCGTTGGATATTTTTGATGAATTAACTATTTTACTTGCAATATCTTCTAATAAAAATCCACTGTTTTCTAAAGATCAAAGATGTGAGATGTTGCGAGAGCTTTATCGCAATGAACCAAGAGTAAAAGTTGATTTTTGCCAAGGGTTAATTGTTGATTTTGCGAAAGAAAAACAGATTAAATATATTGTTAGAGGGCTTAGGCCACTTGGAGACTTTGAGGCAGAATTTCAGATGGCTTCAATGAATAGAAAACTTTGTAGCGAAATAGATACTATCTTTTTAACTACTTCTAGTGAGCACTATTTTATATCATCAACTTTTGTAAAAGAAGTTTTAAGTCATGGAGGAGATATTAAAGAGTTTGTACCGAAAGAAATTTATACATATTTATCTAAGTTGGGGAAGGTATAGTTATGCGTATTAGTTCACCTGTTAAGCATATAACTGAAAGTATTACTTTGAAGTTAAATGCTACCGCAATTAAGATGGCCGAAGATGGAAAGAAAGTTTTTAACTTAACTGCTGGGCAATTGCCATTTAAGCCTGCTGAAGATTTTATTGAAAGTATAAAATTAGAGCTTAATTTTTTAAAAAGTTTTCAATATTCTCCAGCGTCAGGTTTTCCTGATTTAAGAAAAAAGATTTTAGATTATATTGAAAAAACACGTAATATATCATTTAAAGATTCGGGAGTAGATTTTGAATGTGTTATAAGTTCTGGGGCTAAACATGCTCTTACAAATGTTTTTGCTTCTATTATTAATCCTGGAGATAAAGTTCTGATTTTTACACCTCATTGGATCTCTTATCCAGTTATTGTTCATCTGTTTAGAGGGTCTTTAATTACTGTAAAATCAGGACTTATTAATGGATTTATTCCCCCCATATCAGAAGTTAAGAAAGCTTTGGAGCAGGATTTAAAGGCAATAATTTTAAATACTCCAAATAATCCTACTGGGATTTACTATCCTGAATCATGGATGAGAGATTTTGCTAAATTATTGGAAGATTATCCTGATGTGTTAGTAATTTGTGATGAAATTTATTACGAACTAAGTTATTTTGACCCTAAGCCAACATTTTTTTATCAGTTTAATCCTAAATTACTAAAGCAAACAATCATCTTTGATGGGATTTCTAAGTCTCTAGCAAGCACTGGGCTTCGATTAGGATACTGCGTAGGGCCCAAGGAACTACTTTCATATGTAGGAAAACTTCAGGGTCAAACTACTTCGGGAGCAAATAGTTTAACTCAAAATGCTTTGGTTCATTTTGATTTTCATTCAATTCCTACTTTTTTAAAAGATGTTAATAATCATTTAAGAGATAATAGTAAATTGCTTCGCGATAAATTAAATGAGTACAACTTAGGTCATACTTGGTACCAGATTAATTCTGCTTTTTATTTTTTGTTAGAACTGTCTAGTACACCTTTTTATAAAAGTTATATTAAAAAGCATAATTTAGATGCTTTAAAAGATAATGCTCCTGAAATATGTCAAAATATTTTAGAAAATTCTGGCGTAGTAATTGTTCCTAGTTCTGACTTTGGAGTAATAAATTATGCTAGAGTTAGTTTAGTACTTGAAAAAAGGCCTTTCACTGAAGCAATCGATCTTCTTCTAAGATATCTTACCCAAACCGTATAGTATTATCTTCCTTTTAGGTGATATTTGCCAGCTTACCCTAGTCTTAATTTATAAGGCATAATCTAAATAGAGAATATTCTTTTATTGAGGATATATGAAAAATTATTTTCTTTATTTTTTAGTTCCAGTTTTATTTTTTAGTTGTGCTTTGAGCGGAAAGCAAGAAGTTGATGAAGCAGTATTATCTGCTAACATTTATTTGAATAATGGAAAATGTCAAAATGCAATAGACGTTTTAAAAGCAGTAGAAAATAGTGATAAATATACTTATGCAAGTTATGTTCAGACCTATGCATCAGCTTACGCTTGTAAGGCCAGTTTTAATGAGCCTAGTTTTTTTTCAACAGATCTTCCAAAGTTTGCCAATGTACTTCCTTTAGGGGGAATGGCAACTTTTACAAGTTCCATCGAGATGGATGCTCCAGATCATGATGATTTTGATAATATGCAGGCTGCAATTGATCTTCTTTTATATGCTGGTGGAATATCTAAAACAAAAGATCCTACTGTTGCAAGAAGAGCGGCTTTGTTTAATACAATTGAAGCAGGAAATATCAATTTTCAACTTTTATTTATGTTAATGTCTCAGGTTGGTCGCTATCTTAGTTTTTACGGTGATGCAGATATTACTGGTGTTAAGGGATCGGGCAGTGGTGGTAGCAGTTGTTTTTTTAGTTAT
>DAOVTR010000234.1 GCA_030633015.1 Bdellovibrionales bacterium | reverse complement strand
CAGAGTTATCTCAAGCAGCGAAACATTATATATTTGAAATATACTTCAACTTCCATGCCAAAAAAAATAAGATGACTGCTGACTAAGTACTTTCTGAAAATGCTCTGACAAAATTCTCCCAACCAATTGGTGGCCCGACTCATTCCAATGAGAATCATAACTAAAATACAAATCTTTTTCTCTCGTTTCTTTTCTAAATGTTTGAATGGGATTAATAAAATCAATTTTATGCTTGCTGCATATTTTCTCAAGAGAGTTCACTACTTTTTGTTTTGAATATATAGTATTGTCGATATTGTAACTCTTTAAAAATCGTTCCCACTGCTTGTCATCCACTTCATATTTGGAAGGAATATAGAAAACGGTTAATTTCTTACCATTTTGAGAAATTAAATCATTTAATGATTTAATTATTTTTTCCGTCATAGACCATGCCAACTCATATTCGCTGTCATCTAATTTATAGGCCCTAAATTCCAATGGTACTTTCACATTATTCATTTTAATTTTATTAGTAGATTTTCTATACCTAGTAAATCCCAATCTAAAAGCAATATCATTTATAAAATTAATCTTTTTAAGTCTAGAAAAAAGAAATTGTGCTAAATTAGAATTGTTATGCAGATAATTTATAAACCTAATTTTCCATGATTGATCACCGTTTTGCCTGCTATTTTCTTTTATAAGTTTTTTGCCGTTGTAAATAACACCATCTCCCACAATATCAAGAAGTGGTTTAGACCCCATCCAATATTTACTTCGATTATTAAAAATAACATCATTAAAAAAGAACATTAATATCACATTTTGGGCCTGATACTTATAGCCCTCAGTCAAATAATATATGTACTCTTGATCTGTACTATAACCGGAAACGCCACTATTAATCACTTCAATGTTTGTTGAGCTTTTTTGTAACTTTTTTTGCAAAATGGCCGAAAAAATCTCATGATCATTCATCGCTACAGCATGACTAAAGGAGTCCGCAAGAATTAAAATTCTCTCTTTTTCCCCAAGATCATATCCATAATCACCACCTCGAATGGATTTTGAATTAATTTCTTGAATAATATTTTTCCCGTGTACTTCATATCTGCTTTTTTTATCTGGAATTATCTTCCATCCCAAAGCATCATCAAACATCATCATCTCTTTATGATTGTTAAAAGGAACAGGATAAAAAAAAGTAATACCGAACTCAATAAGTAGCAAACAAATAATTATCGAAAGTGTTAATAAACTAAAATTTAAAATATATTTAGTCATATTTGTCCTTTAAAAAACTAATCTAAGACAAATTCTTTTTTCCAATCACAATCATTGTTTAATTTGGGTTGGTCAGCTTTATTAAAGACTCGATCCCCCATAACAAGATAGTCCATCTCAGTTCTCATAAAGCAGATATAAGCGTCCTCTGGAGTACATACAATAGGCTCACCTCTTACATTAAAACTTGTATTTACCAATAAACTAAAACCAGTTTTTTCTTTAAATTTATTAATCAGTTTCCAATATCTTTCGTTGGTTTCCCTACTTACGCTTTGAATTCTTGCTGAGTAATCTATGTGAGTAACTGCTGGTATATCTGATTTAATAGCGTATAGCCTTTCATAAAGATTTAACTGCTCTGCATTTTCTAAATTACCATTTCGTCTTTCTTTCTTAACTGGTGCCACCAATAACATATATGGAGAGCGGCAATCCATATCAAAATAATTAGAAATATCCTCCTCTAAAACAGAGGGGGCAAATGGCCGAAACCCTTCCCGATATTTAATTTTCATATTAAGTTTTTTTTGCATTTCTGCATTTCTTGGATCTCCCAAAATTGTCCTGGCCCCTAATGCTCTAGGCCCCCACTCCATCCGTCCTTGAAACCATCCAACAACATCTCCTTTTGAAATAATATTTGCTACCTCACTGCAGAGCTTATCAAAATTGTCAAAATGTACGTTGGGTGCTTTAAATTCCTTACTCATCTTTACAATATCTTGATCAAAAAATTGAGGGCCTAAATATGAACCTTTCATTTTATCTGCAATATTATCTTTGGCCTCCATCTCCTTTTCCATAAAAATATGAAAACCTACGTAAGCTGCTCCCAAAGCTCCACCAGCGTCACCTGCCGCTGGCTGTATCCAGATATTTTCAAATATTTTTTCTCTAAGAATAATTCCATTGGCTACACAATTCAGTGCAACTCCTCCGGCCATCACTAAATTTTTTGATTTTGTAACTTCTTTAGCAGTTTTTGCAAGCCTAATAACAATCTCTGTCGTAATCTCTTGAATCGCTAATGCAAGATTCATATATTCCAAAGTAAGATCATCCGTTTCAACTTTTCTACGCTTAAGATTGAAAAGTTTATCCCATTTAGAATCTTTAGTCATGGTAAGACCAATTGCAAAATCAAAATAGTCCATATTTAAAAGTAGAGATCCATCATCTCGTAAATCAATTAAATCAGACAGTATTTTACTTTTATAACTTTCAACTTGCTCACTTCCAGATATTCCATATGGCGCGAGCCCCATCAGTTTATACTCTCCACTGTTAACTTTAAAACCACAATAGTAAGTAAAAGCTGAATATAAAAGACCTATGGAGTGTGGAAAGGGTAGCTCTTTTAAAACCGTTATCTTTGATCCATCTCCAATGCCAATTGTAGTAGTTGCCCACTCTCCAACTCCGTCAATCGTTAAAATTGCCGCATGATCGTAAGGCGATGGATAATAAGCACTGGCCGCGTGAGAAAGGTGATGTTCTGAAAAAAGGAGCTTCAACTTTCGATCTATTTTTTTGCCATGTATCTGATCTAACTCTCTCCATAGAATTTTTTTCATGAGCAGTTTTTCTTTTATCCAAACAGGCATTGCCATTATAAAACTTTTTAGTCCCCTTGGAGCGTAAGAGTGATAAGTCTCCATCAACCTTTCAAATTTTAGAAAAGGTTTATCATAAAAGACAATACAACTAAGCTCATCAAAACTAATTCCAGCTTCTCCAAGTGCATATTTAATTGCATTTTCAGGAAATGAACTATCATGCTTTTTTCTTGTAAATCTTTCCTCATGTGCTGCAGAGATGATTTCTCCACTTTTTAAAAGTGCAGCCGCACTATCATGATAAAAAGCTGAAATGCCTAGTACGTACTCTTTCATAATCTAAAATACTGTATATATAAATGGAGCGATGGCCGACCCTGATGATAAAAATATTAAAACTCCAAGCAGGCTAAAAGTAATTATAATAGGCAATAGCCAGAACTTTTTTCTAACTTTCATAAAATCCCATAGATCTTTTATAAATTCCATATCTCTCCTTAAAAAGGCCGACTCAGATCATCTTTCTCATATTGATGATCCCTTTCCACAAACAGTGATTGGCCATTTTTTTTCCATAATTTTTTTTTCATGGAATCGGCTCCATTTAATTTTCTAATAATTGAAATTGGGGTGACAATAAAAAGAAAACTAATTGTTAAAATAATCGTAGACGAAATCTTTCCCAAAAACTCTGATAATCCAAACCAAAACCAAGCAAAAGGTCTAAAAACTGATGGAGCAACTAAAGATAAAAAAGTAACAGCCAAGGGTATTAAAATAAGTTTTGATTTTAATACAAAAAACAGACTAATTAATAAAATAAAAATAAGAGCAAAAATAGCATCCTTATTTTGATCATTGGTAATTTTTTTCATCTGCTTAACTTTAACCTCTAAAAAAGTAGAAAACAATGTCAATAAAAAAGGTTTATGTTAAATAAATATAAAAAAGACCGAAGAATTATCATGCAAGAAAAGAAAGCTGGTCCAATCTCTCAATTTTTAGGTTCAATCGCTATTACCATTATGGGAATTGCATTTTTCTTTATGTTGGGAGTGCCTAGTTATATTACTGGTAAAGAAAGTAAATCTTGGCCACAAGTTCAAGGAAAAATTATTGAGTCAAAGATAGTAACAACGAGAAAAGTAGTTGATGGCAAAAATCAAACCAACTACAACGCTCAAATTAAATATTCTTACTCCGTAGATGGAAAATCTCATATCTCTACCCT
>DAOVTR010000084.1 GCA_030633015.1 Bdellovibrionales bacterium | reverse complement strand
TTCTAAATAATTATAAGCTCCTTCCTTAACGGCCTTAACTGCATCACCGACGTTAGAATAAGCTGTCAAAATAAGAACAATCACAGATGGATCATATTTTTTAATCTCTGTTAATGCCTCTATTCCATCCATTTCTGGCATATTGACATCCATAACAACCAGATCATATTTTTTTCGATAGACAGCACTGACGGCAACTTTGCCATTATCTGCTACGTCCACTAAAAAATGATGATATTCTAAGGCCTGTCTAACTGAATCTTGCAAAACCTTGTCATCATCAACAACTAAAACTTTATGCATGAATTTCTCCCTCCATTTGAATAATATTAAATAGAAATTCTATGTCTACTTATACATTTTTAAGCTTAACTTTAAAAGTCGTTCCTTCATTTACAGTAGAATGTACATCTATTCTACCGTCTTGAAGTTCAACAAAATATTTAACCAAAAAAAGACCAAGGCCTGTGCCTTTAATGGTATGGCTTGCGTCATTTTTAACTCGATAAAATTTATCAAAAATGTGTTTTAAATCTTCAACCGCAATACCAACTCCGTTATCGCTAACTTCTATGTAGACCCATTTTTCATCATCGTAAGTCTTAATATTAACGTTGGCATTTTTTCCTGAATATTTTATTGCATTTTCCACCAAATTTGAAATTACCCTTTTAGTTAAATCAACATCTATCTTTATGGGATAAAGCGGAGACAGCTGAGATTCAATCACCACATCTTCATTTGAAACTTCATATTTAAGATCAGAAATCACCGTTTCAATAATTGTATTCACATCTTTTGATATAATATTTAATTTTAAATTTCTTGATTCGATTTTTGTAAGATCTAATATTGATGTTATAAATCTATTTAACTCTTTTGTGGCATCAATAATTCCCCTGAGTCCTTTTGAAATGATCTCATTACCTTTTGACTGCTGCAACAACACGTCTGCCACTCCTGCAATCTTTGCAACAGGCGTTTTTAAATCATGGCTCATCAACGAAATAAAATTTTGTTTTAAATTTTCTACTTTTTTAATAAGCGTTGCTTCTTCTTGAATGGCGAATCGTCTCTGATATTCCACAATGGCCCTCACGGGCACTAATATATAATAGCCGACTGCAACTGTTAAAATCAAATGAGTCATATAAACCCAAAGACCAAAGAAGGAAAACAAGAACCAAGATATAAGAAAAATTCCAACAATAACAAATGAAGTAATGAGAAGTCCTTTTGCTGGGTTTAACCGAGATATAATAATTGAAAGTAACAATGTCAAAATCAAAGATAAGAAATATGTCACTTGTTTTGATATTGGATAAATAGTTTTATTTTGAATTAAGCTTTGAATTATTTGAGCATGCATTGTAAGTTTGGAAGTTCTTGCATTTTCATTATCAAATGGAGTTAAAACGTAATCTCCTTTTTGCGAAAGATAATTAGCTCCCACCAACACAATTTTATCTTTAAAAAAACCTTTGGGAAAATTGCCTACAACAGCGCGATGAAATGCAATTTTTCTTATTTTTCCTTTAGACTCTAATGGAGAGGTATAATATCTAAAAAGAGCAAAGGTTGCATCTGCTTCATTCAAATAGTAAGCCCCTTTTATGTCTCCTGTTTCTAAAACGCCTTGACCGACAAACTCTCGATATTTATTGGCGGTCCATAAGTGTAGCGATGATTCTCCAGAGATATCTAAAATCATTCTTCTACTTACTAAATCCTTTGAAAAAACGGAACCATCAACATTTATTATTGCTGTAGAATATCCCTGCCCTTGCAACAACAAGGGTGGAAGTTGCTCTCCCCAATAGTCTAACTGCGTACCAAATCTAAAAACTCCTCCTTTTTTTTTAAACAAATTAACCACCTGTTTAAAACTCTCCAAATCATTTTCACTCTCGCGATTTTTAGGATTTTTTAAATTTATAAAATAATTAATAATTAGAGGATTATCTTTATCTAATCTTGAAATAAGTCGTTCAGGAGTTGCATATGTATAGGGATATTTTTCACCTAAGTATTGATCGCTCTATTCATCAATTGTTATAATAACAATATTATCTTTAAAATGGAGCCCTAAATCATACTTTACTCTTAGGTCATAAAAGATTGATTCAAGTGCTGAAAACGAATACTGAAATAAAATTATAACAATAATTAATGTGAAAAACAGTGGATATAACTTTGTATAATCAATAAACTTTCGCTTTTCCATCCCCTTGAACATAAATTAACTAACCTTTTAATGTCTCAAATCTTTTTACATTGTTTTTTGATTTCCACATATTAGAAAATGGAGTCCCATGATTATCTTCTGTTATGGCAATATTATCAACAAATAAGGACGTAATCTCTAGAGAACTACCATTTTCTATATAAGATAGTTTTGAAAATAAAGAGATATATGCTCTTGAAGAATCCAAGTAGCCGATCACCTCTTTGTCAAACTTCTGTTTTTCATAAACTCTATTTAATATTAAATTTGTTATATATAAAAAAGGAAAAATATATATATTAGCAATATGATTAAGTGACTTTAACCAAGCAAACTTTTTAACAACAACATATGGCATATAAAAAGGTAGTAGTAACAAAACACTTCTTAATCGAAACTTTGCATCTCCTTTCTTAATTCTAAGAAGAGCCGCCATTATTCCTGCCCTAATCTCATTAGGAGATAAAAGTTCATTAACTTTATCTCCTACAACAATCGTTGGATTATCAAAACAAGACCAAATATAAAAAATATTATAAGGATAAAAACAGGTTGTACTCACATTAACCTTACCAAGATCCAATTTACACGACAGATTTTTAACAAGATCTCTTAGGTTTCCATCTCTTCTATTTTCTTTTGCAAATAAAAAAGTTAAAAAAACTTTATCTCCAAATAAAAAGACCACAATCAAAAATATTATCCATGCCAATAAAATAATAATCCACCTGAGGTTTGAAAAAATAACCAGATCAAACAATAAAAAAGGAATTGAACTAAATACCGTTAATATAAATAAAATTATATTATGAACAATTGATTTCCACATACCCTTCCTTGCGCGTCGCGCATTAGTTGTCATTGTTACAATACACCACATAAATTATAGACAATAGTGCTGCTAACGGCTATAAACAAATGCTCCAAACCTTATCAAAGTTTGACTAATGAGGATGTATAAATATGCAATTAGATCGCTTACTATTTGGCACCGCAGGAATACCTAACAGTACCCTTAAAAAAAACAACCCAATTGAAGGAGTAAAGCAGATTCATGCTCTTGGATTGGATTGTATGCAGCTTGAGTTTGCCCATGGTGTGCGAATGAAAGATGAGGTATCCTCTGGACTTAGAAAAGTCTCATATGAACTTGGAATACCACTTACCTCTCATGGCCCTTATTACATTAACCTTAATGCAAGAGAGCAAGATAAAATTGATTCTTCTGTTGAAAGAATAATTCAAACCGCTAAGATTTCAGACCTTTGTGGTGCAGAATCAATGACTTTTCATGCTGCTTTTTATATGAAAGATTCTCCTTATGATGTTTTTGACCTCGTTGAAAAAAGCATGAATGTAATTGAGGAGAGATTAAATAGGCTTGATATTGAAATTGAACTCAGGCCAGAACTAACAGGTAAAACAAGTCAATTTGGATCTCTTGATGAGCTTATAAGTTTAACAAAAAATGTTAATTCCTGCAGACCTTGTATGGATTTTTCACATCTTTACGCAAGAACTAATAAATATAATTCTTACGATGAATTTTGTTTGGTTCTAGATAAACTTAAAGAGAGTCTTGGAGAGAATTCATTGGATAACATGCATATCCATATCTCTGGGATTAGCTCAAACTCAAAGGGTGATCTAAAACATCTAAATTTAGAAAAATCTAATTTTAATTGGAAAGACCTTCTAAAGGCCTTAAAAGATTATAATTGTAAGGGATATGTTATAAGCAACAGTCCAAATCTAGAAGAAGATGCAAAAATGCTTAAAGATCATTATATGGCCATTTAGGCAGCAAGCTTATACTCACCGAAACTATCTAATTCATATGCTTGGTAATTATTAAACCATTTTAGATATTTAGGGTTGTTTTCTGGAAGAAATATTAAAAATAGACTCTCATCATTTTTAAAAAAAAGAATCTCACTTTTATAATCAGAAAATGGTGACACTACCTGTAACAGATAATCATAATCATTTTCTCTGTTTATATGAATTATATTATTTAATTTTGAACTCTTGTGAATAGAAGAGAAAATTGACCAAGAAGCTGGAAAATCTAAACTTATGTGATTAATTTTCATTCGGTAACAAGAAATACTCTTAACGTACTCTACTTCAAAATGTTTTAAATTATTTTTTATCAGATAGTTTTCTAGTGTGCTTTCAAGACCCAAGTCGCTACTTTTAAATTCTGTATTTCTTTGTTCAAAATAATCACTGAGGCGTGCAGTACCATTTGAATGAACCTCTTCTTCACCTGAAGTCTTATAGGTTTCTTCTAAAAGCATGTTAATAAATGTTTTATCTGGACTTGTAACACTCATACTAATCTTTTCGAGATAAAATATTTATTTCTAAGAAATAATTATAAATAAATTTAACTAGGAACTTTATGCCAACTAAGGCTCAATTTGCTCTTTTGAATCAATATAGGTCTTAATATTCTTAACATCTGCAATCTTCCAGATTTTATCTGCAAGATCGAGCTGTGCCACCTTTTTCACCTCAACTAAATATTTTTTATTACCCTGTTTATACATATGATAGGCAACCAAATAACTAATATTACAGCTTGTTTCTAGAGTACAGTCCGTATGCGAAATTTTAAGGCTTCTCATTTTATACTCTTTAGTTGCAACATTAAATTTTTTAAAATCATCATCGCTCTTTTTAGAAATTAGCTCGTAGAGCTGTCCAGTAACCTTGCTTAAAGTTTGATTTTTCGTTTGGTTTTTTGAAAACCTATAGTTTATATAATTTTCCAAGGTTTGTTCTGGAGAAAACTGCTTTGAACAGCTAATGATAAAAAGAAAACTAAGACAAAAAAGAAAACAAATACGCATATTATTCCCCTAATTAATTTTTTAATACATAAGGTGACAGCCCTCGATGGGATACTATCGTAAAAAAGTCCAGCCAGTTAAAACTACTTTCTTCAGCTGGGACTCCTATAAATCTTACTCCAAATCCATAGCCAAAAGTTGAAATTATATCTCCCCAGTGACTGTAAGTCCGTCCCTCAAACTTTATTATAATTTTTACAGGCCCAATTAAATCTTCTATTTTTGCGTTGGTATTTATAAAACAGCTGGCTCCATCCCAATTAGTCAAATAACCATCGAGGTCTTCAGAAAAATCTGACTCAATAACTGTTTTTATATTATATGGAGATTTAATGCCGATCATGTGTTTTGAAAAACATGGCCGGTATACTGATTCGCTTAGCTCAATTGACCAAAAAAGATAATAATAATACGACATTACTAAATAACTTAAATTCAAAATCAATATTAACTTATCGAAATTCGTAAAAAAGATAATCATTGATTCATAAAATACTAAAAGGGAAAACAGGGGGAAAATAATTTTTGAAAAATTATATGCATTATAAACAGCAAAAAGACTTATAATCATTAAAGATAACAAAAATGGATTACTGCTTAACATTACAATAAAATCTTCCAGATCAACTGCAGATTCTCCTCGACCTAAGGAGAGAACAATATGAAGATAAGCAGAAGAAAGAAGTATATAAAGACATAAATTTACTATGATTGTGCTTCTTTTTTTAAGTTTAAGTCTCATTATTACCCAAGTATTTCTATCAAATACGTACTAAAGTTTCTCTCTAATTTATTCTTTTAAATATTACTATAATATATTGATAATACAAAGTAGGATTTTCATGGAAGATCAACCATATAGTTATTTAAAAATTTCCAGCAGGTGCATTGCTTGTGATCTATGTCGGACCATATGCCCCTCAAACGCAATAATTAAAAACAAAAGTAATTTTTACATAGAAAGCTGGGCCTGTACCCTTTGCGATATCTGCGTTACTGTTTGTCCGGTGAGTGCAATTAAACTCGTAGAGATGGCAAATCAATATCAGGAAAACGTATAAAAAAAGGGCGAATAAATCCGCCCCCTCTTAAAATTTGAAATCAAATTATCAGATCGACAATGGAATACTTACTCCGAGAGCGATTATATTATTTTTAACAGAATCTGCTGGCTCCACAGGGTCACTACCTTCAATCTCATATTCCGTAAAAGTTTGCATCTGATACTCTGCCCAGATTTGTATAAATGGGATCATTTTAAATCCTGCACCTATTTTAAGAGTGCTACCTCTGTAAGTTATATCATTAGTTGCGGAATATTCAGAAATAGTATAAGTGTTTATCAAATCGTATCCAATCCACCCTCTAATTGGAAGAACCGGAACACTTACTCCAGCAATCAGGCCCGCTGTTAACTGGGTACTGTCAAAAGTTGTTGGGTCTGCTACTTCTGTTCCATCACTATTTACTGTATTTTTATAAGTTCCCGTCTTATAAGAGAGATCAACTCCTGCAAAAAACATCATGAAATCCATTCCGGCCCGAACACCAAGTCCATAACCTAAGTTTGCAGACTCACTATCATTAGTCGTATCAGAACTTGTCATGGTTCCAAAGCCAACGGTTGCGTAAGGATCGGCCCAAATCATGGCCTGAGCTGAGCTTACAAAAAATGCAGTAAGCATAGATAAAATTATAAGTTTTTTCATTTTTCCTCCTTGATTGTAAAATGAATTCAGTTAAAAATTAAAACCCTCCATCGGTTTATAAGCATTATATTAATAAATTTAATTGAAAAAAGCCAATATGAGGCAAAATAAAACTAGCAAAGCTTGACTATAATTGTGTGTCTAGATCTTATCTTTAATTCCTGCAAAACTAATCTCTGATTGTTTTAACTGAAAGCTTCCAAAATTAAAATCAATTAGACTTATACAATCTCCATCTTCACCATAAGATTTA
>DAOVTR010000375.1 GCA_030633015.1 Bdellovibrionales bacterium | reverse complement strand
TTTAAATTTTTTAGAAATCATCTTATCACTATCACTTAAAAAAACTGATGAGTTTTCAACAGTATCAGATTTACTCATTTTAGATGTTGGATCTTGCAATGACATGATTTTAGCACCCAACTTTGAAATATAAGGTTCTGGCAATTTAAAAAGATCGACTCCATAAAACTGATTAAATCTTGTAGCAATATCTCGAGTCAATTCTAAATGTTGTTTCTGATCAACTCCAACGGGAACAAGATCAGTATTGTACAGTAGAATATCCGCTGCCATTAAAGTGGGATAATTAAAAAGAGCTGCAGGAATATTTTTTCCAGCTTTTGTTGATTTATCTTTAAACTGAGTCATTCGATTCAACTCTCCCATATATGAGTTACAGTTTAAAATCCAAGCAAGTTCACTATGGGCCGGAACTTGGGATTGAACAAATAAAATGCTTGATTTAGGATCTACGCCAACTGCTATAAAACTTGCAAGAGAGTAGTATATTTGCTCTCTAAATAACTCTGGATCAGGCCTCATACTCAATGAGTGAAGATCAGCAACAAAAAACATACTCTTGTAATCATTTTGCAAATGGACCCAATTTTTCATGGCACCAATATAATTTCCAATGGTAATATTATTTGTTGGTTGAAGACCTGAAAGAATACGCTGATTAGTCATTAATACCTCTGACACAAGGAGATTAATTTAAGTTGTTGATGGTGGTCGGTACAAGGCTTGAACTTGTGACCCCCTGCTTGTAAGGCAGGTGCTCTCCCAACTGAGCTAACCGACCATTAATCTAATTAGTGTGTGAGGTTAATAAATAGCAATCTGTCTGTCAAACAATTTTTAAGACAATAAAAATACAACTCTTAACTAGTTAGCAACCTCTAGATCTGATCCAACTACTGAACTATTGTCTATTACTTTAAGATTTACAACCTTCTTTAGGAAGCTATCTGGGTGATCTATTTTAAGAGCAATCCTAAGAACATCCTCAGCTATCTCACAAGGAACAATCTTAAGACCATTTTTAATCTGATCTGGAATCTCAACTAAATCCTTTGCATTTTTCTGCGGAATAACAATTGTTTTAATACCTGCTTGTTTAGCTGCAAGCATTTTCTCTTTCAATCCACCTATTGGCAGAACTCTTCCCCTAATTGTTACCTCTCCAGTCATTGCAACATCTTGATAAACTTTCATTCCAGTAATTGCCGATGTAAGAGCTGTTACCATAGTTACGCCTGCACTAGGCCCATCTTTTGGTGTTGCACCTTCTGGAACGTGAACATGTATATCATGTTTAGTGTACCATTCAGCATCGATTCCAAGTCTTGGACCTATGGATTTAACATAACTTAAGGCTGCTTTAGCAGATTCCTGCATAACCTCTCCAAGCTTACCAGTAAGTTCTATTCTTCCAGTCCCTTCAGTTGTTACAACCTCAATATGTAAAAGCTCTCCTCCGACTGAGGTCCATGCAAGTCCATTAACAAGACCTACCTGTGGAGTCGTTTCAATATCAGTCCTATCATATTTTTCAGGACCTAAATATTTCTTAAGCTGAGTTTTACTTATGTTAAATTTTTTCCCTTTTGCAATGTTTTTTTCAACAATGTCTTTCGCTGTTTTTCTTGCAACAGTATGTATTAATCTCTCTAATTCTCGTACTCCAGCCTCTCTAGAGTATTTTTCAATAATACCCATAATTGCTGAATCACTCATTTTGAAATTATAATCTTCTAAACCACTATTAATAATTGCTTTCTTAACAAGATATCTCTTTCCAATTTGCAATTTTTCATCAGGCGTATAACCTGCAATATTTATAATTTCCATTCTATCTTTAAGTGGTCCTGGAATTTTACCTATATCATTTGCCGTCATTACAAACATAACTTTTGATAAGTCATACTCAACTTCAATATAATGATCTGTAAAATTTTTATTTTGTTCCGGATCCAATACTTCTAACATGGCACTTGCTGGATCTCCCCTCATGTCACTACTCATTTTATCAATTTCATCAAGTAGTATTAAAGGATTTCCTGTTTTTGCTTTTTTTAAGGCCTGAATAATTTTACCAGGCATAGCTCCAACATATGTTCGTCTATGACCTCTAATTTCAGCTTCATCTCTTATTCCACCAAGAGAAATTCTCACAAAACTTCTTCCTAATGCCTCTGCCAACGATTGGCCAATAGAAGTTTTACCAACTCCTGGAGGACCTCCCATGCATAAAATTGTACCTTTTGATTGATCTTTAACCAAAGTTTTAACTGCTAGATATTCAACGATTCTATCTTTAACATCTTTTAGACCATAGTGCTGTTCTTCTAAAATTTTCTTGGCTTCGCCCAAGGAATTATCATCCTTTGAATAATCTTGCCAAGGGAGAGATAACATCCAATCAATATAATTTCTTACTACTGCAGATTCAGAAGACATTGGAGACATGGATTTTAATTTTCTTATCTCTTTTTCAACTTTTTCTTTAGCCTCTTCAGGCATTAATTTCACCTTAAGTTTCTCATCAAATTCATCAAGCTCACTTTTACCATCATCTTTTTGGCCAAGCTCTTTTTGAATAGCATTCATCTGTTCATTTAAATAATATTCTTTT
>DAOVTR010000237.1 GCA_030633015.1 Bdellovibrionales bacterium | reverse complement strand
TTTGAATTTTTTTGACTATTTTCAGTCGTAGCTAATGATTTTAATGAAAGTTTTTTACTTTTATTTGTATTAAATGGCGTCGAAAAGTCCATATTTCCATTTTTTATACCCAACTTTTTAAATTTTTTTAGATCATTTTTATTAATTTTTTTGATTTTAATTGTTTTTGAGGGATTGTTGACTGTTTCGCTCTGGTAGTCTGGCCATGTTTTTTTAGTTTTTTTTGAGAAATTGAAGATAAATACGTGCAAACATATTGAAATAACGAGAAAGAAAATAATGGATTTTTCTTTTTTTAACATGTTTAGTTTTATATCAAAAAATATCTAATATTGCGAGTGATGGGAAAGAATTTAGGGCAAGAATCACCGATGCTTGCGGAGCTTTTTCAGTTGTCATACAATTTTACTATAATGTGGGAAAGTGTGTATTAATTACACTTCACTCCACCATTTTTAAGAGGAAGTAAAAATGGCAAGAATAACTGGAAATTCACTAAAAAGTAAAAAAATTTGGCTTAGTTTAACTTTAGCTGTGATTTTGGGAACTGCAGGATTTTTTATTGAAAAAAATGCTACTCAGTTAAAGAAAGTTTCAATTATTGCAGACGGGATGCAGGTTTGTTTTACAAGAGTTTATCAAACTTTTACAGGATCTCTTCTGACTGGCACTGGCCAATATACATCATCAAATTTTATGAATGTTACTGAAGAGTGCTTTGTTGATACGGTTACATCACTTGAGGATAATATTAAAAATACAATTTCTAATAATTTAAAATCATTAAATACCCTTGCTTCTAATGTTCATTGGTTCCATGAAAAAGTTTTAAATGGTAGAAATGTCAACCTTATAGAGAAGGGAGATTTTGTGGCCGAAATTAATCAAAGATTTTCCAAAATTGAAAATTTAAAAAATGAAGCACTAGATAATATTGATTCGATTCGTACAGAAATTAGTTCTGATATATCTCTTCTTATGATTGGTTTGGTTATTGCTGGAATCTTTCTCCCTATACTCCTTCTATTTGAAATTCTTGATAGGGGTGTTTCAAGAGCAAAAAATAAATTATTGGAAAAAGATGCAATTAAAATAATAAATGAAGATGAAATTGATTATAGGAAAACTGAAACAATTGTAACTAGTGCACTTGAAAATAATGATTTGAATTATTGTGCACATCTTTTTACAAATTTTTGTACAGATGTTTTTGAAGGTAAAATATCGGCTAATGGTAAAAACATTAATTTAGAAGAAAGGGATTTTCCTCCCATTATGTTACCAAGCTCTAAAGTAAAAAAAGTTACGGGGAAAGATGCATTTAAGAAGAGGGAACAATCAAAAACTACTATTTCTGCAGCACAACCTGTTGAAAAAGAAAAGGCAGTTGCAGATAATATATCTGATTCAGTTACAAGTTCTAATCTTGATAATTCTTTAACAAACACATTGGAGTTATTGTCTAGTGAGCTTTTGACAAATGGTATTGCCGTTGATGTTAACATTAGTAATAAGTTAAATGTAGAAATACGAGGTGAATCTTTAGAGCAAATATTTTTTCAGTTAATTAATAATTCCATAAAGTTTAATTCAGATTCTGATACTGAAAAGTCAATTGTTTTTGCTGCTATAACGGATGATAATAATACTGTTATTAGTGTTACAGATAATGGGCAAGGATTTAGTTCTGATTTTCTTGCTACTGAAGCAGGTCTAGATCAAAAAAGTGCGAAGGGAGTTGGATTGAGTATATGTGAAGCGCTACTTAATGAGTTTCAAGGACATTTGAGATTTTTAAATGTTAAGCAAGATGGACGAGTCGTAGGGGCCAGAGTTGAATTTAGCTTAAGATCTATAGTCGCAAATAAAAACGCTCAATTGGTTTCACTATTTAAAGGTAAGAAAAAAGACTTTGTGAAGTCAATAGATACTTTAATGTAATTAAAATAATCTTTTTCTCATTTGCTTATATTCATTTATGGGTAGAACAATATCTAAAAGTAGGCGTAGATCTTTATCTGTATGGTTACATTTAAAAATATTTGCTAGTAGTTGATCAGAGGCAGGATTTTTTGTTTGATAAAATGTGTCGTAAAAAATATCTCCAATAAAGTTACCTACAGTCTTTGCAGAGGAATGAATTCCTCTTAAAGATTGATTTTTAAAAATATCACGAATAGTTTCTTCTCTTTGAAGAACTCTGAGAGCTCGAATTAGATTTAGCTTTTTCTTAGAGTTTGTTAGCGACGATATTGATCTTTTATAAATCTCTACGTATAAATCGCATTTTCGGTATGGATTAATTACTTTTGAACATATATATGAAAGTAAATGGTAATAAACGAAATATAAAAATCTTTCATTTTGTCTGCCAGACATTAAAATATGTTCGCAGTTTGAGTTTGCTTGCATAAAAGTAACATTTTGAATATGAGCACCAGCTAAAAATGCTAGTTTATTTATTGAATAATTAGAAACAAAATAGTCATTTCTCATTGGTATTCGAAAACTTTTTCCGGCCTTAATTAACTGCAAATAGAAGTTTGATACAGGTCTTTTTGGTATTTTTTTTATACTGTCTGATACATATTTTAAGCTTGAAATACCATAGATATTAAAGTCTTCTAATTGCTCTTGAGGCAAGTTTTTATTGAAGGCCGTAAGTATTTTTTTACATAGAAATAAAAATGTATCTTGAACGTTTCCAGTAATATCATTATGTGAATTTTCAATAGTATATTCATGTAGATCGAAATCAGGATCATCTAGTAAGTTTTCATACCAATAGATCATGCTTTCATATTTAATCCAAGGTGGAGAGGTTTGCAGACTAAACTCGTGTTCATTAAATTTTACAATCTCACTATCTTTTGGTTTGTCAGTATCATTTAACAGGTGCCAATAAACTTCATCAAGATTTTGGTGGATAATTGTATGTATAGATTTTTGATTGTGTTCAATTTTTTTTACCTGATAAGGTAGTTTATTGTTTATTATATGCAATTCTCCAAAAAGAATAAGAATTGTTTCATTTGGAAATTTAGTTCTATATTCAGCGATGATATTGGCAGCATTCAAGTCTCTTTGGTTTAGTGGCCCTTTGGAGTTAAGTGCAATCATGGAATAATTGTTTTTTTTTGCAACAATAAAAAATTCCTTATAGTGTTTCCATGGAAAACGCCAGGATTCTTGATAGTTTATTTCTTCTAGAAATTCAATTTCTGTTATTTGCTCATTTAGATATAGATCGAGATAATCTTGTTTATCATGATGAATAAACTCAATTCCAATTGCTATTCGTTGATTACTTTCTTCAAGGTGTCTTAGAATCCTTTCAAGGTTTTTGCTGTTTTGATCAAAAGTATGGAAGTCTCCTAGATAGACAATTTTTGACAATGATATTTTTTCTAAAAGATCCTCAATTGTTGTTGACGTGAAATTTTGTTTTGAAAGAGATATTTGGTCTTGAATATAAGTTTGTAAGTCAGCTTGAGGTTTTCCTTCAAAACTCAAGGCTTTTTCTTTCATATAGTTATAAATACTTCTTTGTAATGTTATTATGTCATTAAAAGATTTTTGCACAATTTATAAATCCATTACTATTGTTTTGTAATTTGTTTGATGAAAATTTGAGAAATAAGTTCTTTGGTTTGTTTTGCAATGGATTTAAAGCAATCTTCCATTAACGAGAAGTTTTCAATAATGTTTCCAAGTTGTTCGATTGTTGGAACCTTGATGTTTTGTAAAATTGTACTTATTGTTTCTCCAGTTACAGATGAAAGTAAGTAGTTGATAAATGTTAAAAGACTATGGTCAGAATAAAACCTAATTATTTCCTTATCTTCGTTATAAAGGGACAAATAAAAATTGTTATCTTCCTTTTTGATTTTTGCGTGATTAAAAACTTTATGAATACTGTCAGGATCATTATCAATAAATTGAATAAATACTTCTTTGTTTGTATGGAAAATTTATTTAAACACATTTTTCATAATGATGTCGAGTATTATTGGTTT